>CALMEC010000462.1 GCA_937862675.1 uncultured Actinomycetes bacterium | reverse complement strand
AACACACCTTCGCTCACGTTCCTGGGCGTGAAAACGTTCGAAACGTCATCTTAGATATGAGCGATCCATTTAAAAAGTTTGCACGCGAAATGTTCCCGCAAGCAAAACTCATCGCTGATCACTTCCACGTCATTCGATTACTAAATCCAATGATCAACAAAGCGCGCACCGAAATCACCGGTGATAAAAGATCAAACCCTGTCAGAAAACTTCTGCTGATGAACGGAAAACGTCTTCAATATTTTGAACGGCGTGCGCTGCAAACTTGGCTCGATCAGCATCCAAAATTAAACGAGCTCTATCACTTCAAAGAAGCCATGCACGGGCTTTACCGCTGCCGAGGCGTTGATCGCGCGCGACGCACGCTCGTCGCCATCCTCGATGCCGACAAGGAGGGCTTCCTCCGCGGTCAGACGGCTCTCATCCAGACCATCGGGCGAGCGGCGCGCAACGTGAACGGACGCGTGATCATGTACGCCGACAACGAGACCGACGCCATGCGCACCGCCATCGCCGAGACCGATCGCCGCCGTGAGATCCAGGAGGCGTACAACGAAGAGCACGGCATCACGCCCGAGACCATCGTCAAGGGCGTCAGCGACATCACCGAGTTCCTGGGACTCACCTCCAGCGGTCCGGCGCAGACCCGTCGGCAGAAGGCCGCCAGCCTGGCCAAGAGCGGTGCCAGCGACGCCGACCTGGAGAAGGAACTGGTCTCGCTCGAGGAGGAGATGTTCAAGGCGGCGGAGGAACTCCACTTCGAGCGCGCCGCCGAGCTGCGTGACGCCATCAAGTCGCTGCGCATCGAGCTGGACGAGCGCCAGGGCATCCAGCGGGCACCACGTACCGCGCCGACGCCCGCCAAACGGGGATCGCGGGGACGACGGCGGTGACCGTCGCCGACCCCGGGCTTGTCGGCAGATCATCGGTGGACCGACATGAACGTCGGTCTCGACCGGTTCATCGACCCGGCGCTTCTCGACCTCGTCGATGAGAGCCGCGTGATCAATGCGCCGCGGCGAGCGTCCGGTGAGCGACGGGGACCGGCGGACCAGACGGAACTCGTGGCCGCTCGTGCGGCGATCGAAGCGGTCCCGATCCCGGATCGTGCCGAGGATCGCATCGTCCGCGTCGGCGGACACGAGGTCGGGGTGCCCGTCATCGCCCCGGCGCCGGACGACTCACGGGGCCGTCGATGTGGATGTCCACGGTGGCGGGTTCTCCACGGGCACACCGGTCCGCGGGGATGCGCGCAACGTGCGGCTCGCCGACGCTCGGCGTCACCGTGGTGGGCGTCGACCACCGGCCAGTGTCCCTGAGCCGGAGGTTCTTCATCGGTATGGCGAGCGAAACGCCGCCGGGACGAGGACGAGGAGGTGTCCATATCGGGGAATACGGGCACCGACGATGACGATGCCACAGTGCGGAGACTTCGAGATTGCGCTGTCTCATCCCGACATGGGTTGCAGCCGCCAGGCCGCAAAGATGCTTCGGCTCAGGGGCCACTGACTCCGGAGCATCCGTGGCCCGCGGCGCCGGACGACGTCGAGACGGCACTGCTCTGGGCCATGGACGCTGCGGGCACGGGCTTCGGGCCGGGAGCACTGGTGATCGGGGGATCGTCGGCCGGAGCGACGCTCGCCATGGCGGCACCGCTGCGGCCGTGCGATCGCGGTCTCATCGCGCCCGTCCGCGGTGCGGTGCTCACGTTCGGGGCCTTCGACCTGAGCGGCTGCACGCCGTTCGGCCGGCGGTACGGGGACGAGCGGCTCATTCATGCCGACGCCGGGCACGTCGCCGATCGCACGGTGCCGGACACATCGCCGATCTTCGGGGATCTCCGCGGGCTTCCGCCGACGCTGCTCGTGGTGGGTGCCCTCGATCTCCTCCTCGAGGACTGTCTCACGATGTCCGCCCGTCTGTCGGCAGCGGACGACGACGTTGACCTCCGCGTGTTCCCCGAATCGGTTCACGGGTTCACCGGGCTCCCCACTGCGATGGCACGCGCGGCCGAGACGAGCACGGCGTCATGGATCGCCGAGCGGCTCGACAGGTGAGCGGTCCGGTTCGAGAGCGGACAGACACTCGACACGCCCTCCGGATCCGACGTGAGCCGGAGAAGGGACATGGTTCCCGTAGCATCTAATCCATGAATAAGTGGAATATCGGACAAGCCGATGGCGAGGAGGTGGGCAAGGAGGATGTCGTGGACGCCCTCGCCGCCGTCGTGAAGGCCATGGCGAACGGCCATCGCCTCGAGCTGATCGAGTTGCTCGCACAGGGCGAGCATCCGGTGGAGAGACTCGCCCGGATGGCCGGGATGGGCGTCACCTCCACGTCCGCGCACCTCCAGGTCCTGAAGCGCGCCGGTCTCGTCACGACACGGCGGGAGGGGACCACCGTCCACCACCGGCTGGCGGGCGACGACGTCGCCGAGCTCTACGTCGCCGTGAAGCGCGTCGCGATGGGGCGGTCGGCGGTGCTCCGGGACCGGTTCCGCGCGTTCATGGATCAGCCCGCGGCGGGTCCGGAGGCATCCACGATCCGTCCCGAGGACGTGACCGCCGAAATGACCGTTCTGGATGTCCGCCCACATGATGAGTACCTCGCCGGTCACCTCCCGGGCGCCGTCTCCATCCCCTTCTCCGAGCTCCCCGAACGGTACGGCGAGTTACCGTCGGATCGACATGTCGTCCTCTACTGCCGCGGCCAGTTCTGCCGGTTTGCGCGGGAGGGCGCGGCGTGGCTGCGCGAGCGCGGCATCCGCGCCGTGGCGATGGACCAGGGCGTCGTCGAGCTGCGTGCCGACGGAGGCGTCGTGCTCGATGCCGCCTGAGGCTGCGGACGGCGGTGCCGTCACGTCGATGAGCGATGAGATCCGGCGCGTCCAGCGGCGCACGCTCATCGTCGTCATGATCAGCCAGATCCTCGGCGGCGCCGGGCTGGCCGCGGGGATCTCCGTCGGCGCGCTGCTCGCCGAGGACATGCTGGGCGGGGACAGCCTCTCCGGGTTGCCGACCGCGCTCTTCACGACAGGCTCGGCACTCGCGGCGTATCTGGTGGGGCGATTCACCCATCGACTGGGGCGCCGGTTCGGCCTCGGCCTCGGATTCGCGGCGGGCGGCGTGGGGGCGGTCGGTGTCGTCCTGGCCGCGGTCATCGACAACGTCCCGCTTCTCTTCCTCGCGCTCTTCCTCTACGGATCGGGCACGGCGACCAACCTCCAGGCGCGGTACGCCGGCACCGACCTGGCGGAGCCGTCCCGCCGTGGCACCGCCATCAGCATCGCCATGGTCGCCACGACGGTCGGTGCCGTGGCCGGACCGAATCTGATCGACCCGCTCGGGCACCTTGCCGTCGCGCTGGGCATCCCGGCGCTCGCCGGTCCCTTCCTGCTCGCCGCGGTCGCGTATCTCGCCGCCGGTGTCGCACTCGTCGCACTGCTGCGTCCTGATCCGTACCTCCTCGCGCGGAGGCTGAACCTCGACGACGTGCGCCGTGACGCCGGAGACGATGGGACGCCGGTCCCGCGGCCGGGCGCCGGGGTGATGGTCGGAGCCACGGTGATGGTGCTCGCGCAGTTCGTGATGATCGCGATCATGACCATGACCCCGGTCCATATGCGCGCCCACCATCATGGGATGTCGGACGTGGGGCTCGTCATCGGTGTCCACATCGGCGCCATGTTCCTGCCGTCGCTGGTCACCGGGGTCCTGGTCGACAGGATCGGCAGGACGCCCATGGCGATCGCCTCCGGGTTCACGCTCCTCGCGGCGGGCATCGTCGCGGCGGCGGCGCCCGCCGGTTCGCTCGTCCTGCTCATCGTGGCCCTGGCCCTGCTCGGCCTGGGCTGGAACTTCGGCGTGATCGCAGGGACGGCACTTGTCGTCGACGCGACGGTTCCTCAGAACCGGCCGCGCATCCAGGGGACGGTGGACGTCCTGATCGCTCTCTCCGGGGCAGGAGGCGGTGCGGCCTCCGGCATGGTGATGGCCGCCACGGACTTCGGCACACTCTCCCTGGCGGGCGGGGTTCTGTCGCTCCTCCTGATCCCGGTCCTGCTCGGCACCCGCAGAGCGCGGCGGATCATCGCGGCGGATGCATCGTGACACCCCGCCGGAGTCGTCATCGGCGATCCGATGCGGCCCCTCTCCCGGTTCGTCGATCCGGCTCCGGGGCGGGCTGGGTCCGCGCGCCGGGCCTCAGCGTCGTACGCGGACGACGCGGGTGATCGTCAACGGAGCGGTGGTCGCGTTGCCCAGATAGGTCAGTCGCAGCGTGTGCCGGCCCGCGGGCAGCCGGGGCAGAAGGATGTCGCGACGGCCCCCGCCGAGCGCCACGGTCCGGGTGAGGCGACCGACGACGGTGTAGCGGACCCTTCCGGTGGCCGGGCGATCGAAACGGGTGACGGACACCCGGACGCGGGGACGCGTCGTCGTGCGCAGTGTCGCGGTCCAGAGTGTCGTCCCCACCTCGGGGCGGATCCGGGTCGCGCCGAGGAAGCCGCCCGGGCCGGTCGTACCGGGCAGGGCCCAGTAGCGGACGTGGTCCACGTACATGCTGAGGGGCAGACCGGCGCTGCCGTCGGGGTAGCCCGGGTAGCTGCCGCCCATCGCCATGTTGATGATCATGTAGTACCGGCGCGAGGCGACCGAGAACGGCCAGACGCCGCCCGCCGGGGTCTGGGCCGCCGTGACCGTGTGCACCGGCCTGCCGTCGTGGTAGAAGGTCAGCCGGTCGCTCCGGATGAGCACCCCGTAGGTGTGCCACCGTCCGTCGTTGACCGTGGTGCTCGGATGCCACCGGTAGTCCTGCCAGTGGTGGGTGCCGCCACCGTGGATCGTCGTCGAGTGTCCGGCGTTGCCGTTGACCGTCTCCATCACGTCGATCTCGCCGCCGTCCGGCCAGGGCTCGCCGTTCGACCGTAGCCAGAACGCAGGCCACACCCCCGACTGCCGGCCGGCGGGCAGCTTGATGCGTGCTTCGACGTAGCCGTATCCCACGGCGACCTTGTCGCGTGTGACCAACCGGGCGGATGTCCAGTGGGTGGGGGTCTGCCGCAGCACCACCTGGAGGGTGCCGTCCCTGGTGAGACGCGAGTTCTCGGGGGAGTTCGTGTACTCCTGCCACTCCCCGTTGCCCCATCCGCCGCCGCCGCGGTCATAGCTCCATCGGCTCGCGGCGGCCTGGCAGCTCGGTGGGGCGAACCCGCAACTCGCCGCCGGGGTGAACTCCTCGTGCCACAGCAGCGGACCACGTGCCGGCCCCGTTGCGCCCGCACCGGGATCGACGTGGACCACACCGAGGACGACCAGCAGCACGAGGGCGAGTCGACCGAAGGATGCGCGGCCGGATCGGCCGTGTCGGGATCGGCTGCGCAGCACGGCGTCAACCCTACGGTGCGTCACGGCGTGGCCGAAGATGTCGGGGTCCGAGGACACGGGTCACCCGTCTCGAGGCTCTGCGACATGGCGGATGCTCGATGAGGACCACGCCGTCTCCGCCCGCCTGGACGCGGACACGGGCGGTCGGTGCGCCGCGATGCGGGCACGTCGTGGATCCGTCGATGGTGCCGAGGTTCGGACGGGCCGACGATTAGTAGGGTTCCCTAATGTTTGCACGTGAGGAAGCCTACGGGAGGTCATGCATGACCGCGACATTCGAGCCGATCCCTGTGGTCGATCTCGAACTGACCGCAGCCGACGGCGGGCCGGTGGACACCGGCGACCCGCCGCCTGCGCGGGTCCATGCCCTCGTGCGGTTCGCCGGGTGGCCGGTCGGCCAGTACCTGCTGCACGGATCCGCGCCCCGGGAGTGGAAGGCGGACCTGGAACGGGTCGATCCCGAGGTGGCGGGCCTGGGCATGTCCTCCCGTGCCGATTCTCAGCCCGGTCGGTCTGAGGTGCGCGCCGGCGGGACCGACGACGATCCGGGTGGCCGGCTCACCGTGGTGGTCCCGACCCTCGGACGGTCTCCGTGGCTCGTGCCCACGGTGCGGGCACTGCTCGCCCAGACGATCCGACCGCGCCAGATCGTCGTGGTCGACAACGACCCGGAGTCCGGTGCGGCGGCGGCGGCGGTACGGCGCCTGATCGACGAACTCGACGGGACGGTCGACGCCGGCCGGCTGCAGGTCGTCGCGGAGCCCCGGCGCGGCGCGTCACGGGCGCGCAACACGGGAGCCCGAGCGGCGCGGACCGAGTTCGTGGCATTCACGGACGACGACGCGACCCCGGATCCCGACTGGTGCGAGCACCTGCTCCGGACGATCGTCGTGGATCCCGACATCGGATGCGTCACGTCGCTCGTCGTCCCTGCGGCCCTGACCACGCGTGAACAGCTCCTCTTCGAGCAGTACGGAGGCTTCGGCAAGGGCTATCGCGTTTCGGTCTGGTGTCCCGGACCCGTCGAGCACAGGATCCTCAGCCGGCTGATCGCCCCGACCGCAGCCTCGGGCTCACCGTGGCCGCCGCAGGCCGGTCATCGCGGCGCGGCCTTCCCCTATACGGCCGGCGAGTTCGGTGCCGGGGTCGTCTGCTTCCGGCGGGACGTCCTCACCGAGATCGGTGGATTCGACCGTGCGCTCGGCCCGGGGACCCCGACATGTGCCGGTGAGGACCTCGATCTCTGTCGCCGGACCTACCTGGCGGGACTCGCGGTGGTCTACCAGCCGGCGGCGGTCGTGCGGCACCACCATCGTGAGGACCCCGGTGCCCTGACCGAACAGGTCCGCGGATACGGCGTGGGACTGACCGCTGCCCTCACCAAGCTGCTTGTCACCCGTCCGCGGCACATCGTCGGCTTCGCCGCCCGCATCCCGGCTGCACTGCGGATGCTGCTCTCACCGGATTCCACCAAGAACCGATCGCTGCCCGATGATTTCCCGACCGAGCTCCTCGCCGTCGAACGGCGGGGCATCCTCGTCGGCCCCTGGCGCTACCTGAAGTCACGGTGGCTCACGCGTTGACTCCGGCGGTGCCGACCGTCGGCGTCGTGGTGCCGGTCTACCGGGTCGAGCCCTGGGTCGAGTCCTGCATCGCCTCCATCGCCGGCCAGACGAGACGTCCCGACCAGGTCGTGCTGGTCGACGACATGGGAGGCGATCGGTCCATCGATCTGGCGCTGGACGCGGCCCGCCGAGCGGGACTCGACGTCCGGCGGATCCGGCATCCGCAGAACCGTGGGCTCAGTGCTGCGCGGAACTCGGGTCTGCGCGAACTGGACACGGACCTGGTCTGGTTCTTCGATTCCGACGACGGCGCGACCGACGACTTCCTGGCCGTCATGATCGCTGCCTTCGCGGGGTCGGGGTCCGGGGACGTCGACATCGCGGCCTGCCGGACGACCCGCATCGACGAGCGCGAGGAGATCCTCGGGATCGAGGAGCCGGCCAGCGGGGACGCCGTCGTCACCGGATCGGAGTTCGCCCGTCGCCTCCTCCTCGCGAGTGTGCGCGGATACGCCTGCAACAAGCTCTTCCGGCGCGAGATCCTCGGGGACGCGCCGTATCCGGAGGGGCAGGGTTACGAGGATGTCGTCCCGATGCTCCGCCTGGCACTCGCGAGCCGCCGCATCGCGCTCCTGGACGCTCCCGCCTACCGGTACCGGGTCACCCCCGGGTCGCTCTCCCAGCAGTTCGGTGCCCACACCTTCGATCTGCTCCGTCAGAACGACGATGTTGCGGAGGTCCTCGCCGGCGCCGGCGTGCTCGGCCCGTCGGCGGTGGACGACTGGCAGCGGGAGCTCCTCGCGTTCCGCTACGACCAGGTCCTCCTGCCCGCCGCCAACATGGCGGCTCGGCATCTCTCCACCGAGGACAGGGACAGGTCGCTCGACGCCGCCGCGGAGGAGGTGCTGAGGCGGACGCGATCACTGATCCGAGCCGTCGATCTCCGGGGGCTCGCCCGCTCCGGCGCACTCCGGCAGCTGGTCGCCGCGGCGATGCTCTCCGTCAGTCCGGGTGCGTACCGGAGGGTCTTGCGCCACCGATGACGGTCGGACCGGGCCGGCGGCACCGGCGGCCGCACGGTCAGCGGAGTTCGTGGACGGCCATGACCGCGAGGCCTGCGATCCACGCGTGACCGGCATCGGTGAGGTGTGTGCTGTCGGCGGAGTAGAGCAGGCGGTCCTGGTTCACCGTGGGCATGTCGTCGGCCAGATTCAGAACCGGCGCACCGAGTTCCTCCGCGTAACGAACCGTGGTGCCCTGGAAGGCACGCCACGCCTCGGGGGATTCGTTCGCGGGAACCGGCTGGGTCCCGAGGATCCACCGCGCATCCGGCGCCGCTGCGGCGACGCTGTCGTGGATCCGCCTCAGATGTGCTTCGAACTGAGCGGCGTCCCCGTCGGCCCAGTAGTCGTTGCCGCCGAGTGACAGGATCACCAGGTCGGGGTCGATCTGCCGTACGAGATCGATGAAGCCGCCTTTCTCGATCCACCCCAGCCAGTCCGTCGTCGACGAGCCCGACCAGGAGAGGTTGTAGACGCTGGTACCGGACCCCGGTTCACCGGACTCGGCCAGCACACCCAGCACCCACAGCCCGGCAATGGTCAACCCGCCCAGCCCCAATCCCTGCCAGGGGATGGAAGCAAAGGCATAATTGGCGGCGTGGCTGCCCTGGGTCAGCGCTGCGGCAAGGATGATGGCGAGAAAGCCGGGATCGCGCAGCAGCGAGCGACCACCCTCGATGGCCGTCGTCGTCGGCTTGGTCCGCTCCAGCGGCTGCAGGCCAAGGCTTGCGAGCGCGCCCACCGCGGCCATCGCCGCGATCACCCAGATCAGGTGCTTCGCCGCGACGATATCGACCAGCAGGCCACAGGCGAGCGCCCCGACCACGAAGGCCGCCGAGCCCCATAGCCGCATCGGACCGTAGTTCAGGCCATAGCGCGCGACGCCGCGCAGCGCATAGGCGTCCGTCAGCGGCAACATCGGCGTCCACAGCGCACAGGTGGCGGCATAGGCGACGAGCACGGCCAATGGCAGGGATTGCGTGCCCGTCACCGCGAAACCCACCGCGGTCGCAAATGCGGCGACGATCAGGGCCCCGCGCAGCGAATAGCGCCGTTCGGCGGCGCTGGTCACGAAAGGAAGCCCGGTGAACCGCGTCAGCGCCGGCACCGCCGAGATCATGCCGATCCAGCCGGCATCGATGCCCACCGCCTTCAGCCAGACCGTGAAAAACGGCAGATGGGTGCCGACGGTGCCGAATGTCGCACCGTAGAACAGCGCCAGCCGCCTCGCGAATCGCTTCGATACGTCTTGAGAAGCGATGGGGATTTGTGATTCGCTTGGCATCAATTCAATTGCGATTCGGTCAATATCGTGTTGTTTCGTATCGCAACGCGCCGTGATTTGCGCGAAGAGTTTAGCATGGCCG
>CALMEC010000461.1 GCA_937862675.1 uncultured Actinomycetes bacterium | reverse complement strand
CCTCGACTTCGTGTTCCGTCGCCGCTGGACCGTCCGCCTGATGGCCCTCGGGCTGGGAGTCGCCCAGTCCTTGCGTATCGACAAGCTCCTGCCGCTGCGCCTGCGCGGCGCATCGCCACGCGTGTCGCTCGCCGAGCTGCGCCGCCCCCTGCCCTCCGCCCAGGGCGACGGTCCGACCGCGGCCCTCCTCACGGGCTGCGTCATGAACGTCGCGTTCCGGCCGGTCCACCGCGCCACGCTCCACGCCCTCGCCGAGAGCGGCTACCGTGCGACGGCCCCGGCCCCGGGCGGATGCTGCGGCGCCCTCTCCGCCCACTCCGGCCGCCCGTCCACCGCCGCGAAGCTTGCGAAGGACCGCATCCGCGAGTTCGAGCACGCGGACGTCGTGGTGGCCAACAGCGCCGGATGCAGTGCCCACATGAAGGCGTACGGGGAGTTCCTGGCGGATGACCCGAAGTGGGCCGAACGCGCCGAGCGTTTCTCCGCGAAGGTCCGCGACGTCCTCGAGCTCGACCTCCACGCCACCTCCCGTGCGCGGGGCCCGATCGCGGTGCACGACGCCTGCCACCACCTGCACGCCCAGGGGATCGGGCCGGAGATCCGGCGTCTGCTCACCGACGCCGGTGCCGAGTGCGTCGAGATCGAGGACGCCGGACGGTGCTGCGGATCCGCCGGCCTCTACAGCGTCACCCAGCCCGAGCACTCGGCCGGCCTCCGACGCCAGAAGGCCGAGGCCATCGCCCGCAGCGGCGCGCCCGTGGTGGCCGTGGCCAATCCCGGATGCGCCGGCCAGATCGCCGCGGGACTGCGCGAGATCGGGTCATCCGTCCAGGTGGTGCACCCCCTAGAGTGGATCGAATGAACCCTCGCCGACTGGCCGCCCTCATCTCCCTCGCCGCCGCCCTCGCCGTGGCGGGCTGCGGATCCTCCGGTTCGGGAGGGGAGTCGGGTCACACCCACGACGACGCGGGATCCGCCGCCATCATCGAGACGGACTCCTCGACCAGCCCGTCCGAGTTCCGGGGCGGCGAGGTGGAACCGGTCACCGCGGCGCCGGCCCTCGACCTGCGTTCCCAGGACGGGAAGAAGGTGCGCATGGCGGACTTCCGCGGCAAGGTCGTGCTGGTCAGCTTCCTCTACACGCGGTGCCCGGACATCTGCCCGGTCATCCTCCAGAAGATGCACAACGCCCAGACCAAGCTGGGGGCGAAGGCGAAGGACACCGCCATCGTCGTGATCTCCGTCGACCCGAAGGGCGACACCCCGGCCGCCGTCAGGACCTACCTGGCGAAGCGGAACCTCACCGGGCACGTCACATGGCTGGTCGGTGACGCGACCGAGCTGGGCGCCGCGTGGAAGCGGTGGGGCGTGATCGCCGCCGAGTCGCCGACCGACCCGGACCTGGTGGAGCACAGCGGCGTCGTCTGGCTGGTCGACGCCGAGGGCAACCGGCGGGTGTACTACCCGTTGTCCGCCATCGAACCGGACGACATCGTCCACGACGCCACGCGGCTGCTCACCTCGTCGGGCGGCTGACGCCGGCCGGCGAAGATGGCGATCCCGGCCGCACCGACGGCGGCCACCACCGCGGCGGACCATGACCCCGCCGACACGGCCACCACCGAGAGGAGGCCGAGACCGGCCCCGCCCGAGAGCCGGAGGAGCCGTGACGCAGGGTCCCGTCCCTCGTCCGTCCCTCGTCCATCCGGTGCCGGCCGGGTCCCGTCGACCCCGTCACGCCGCCACGCCGTCCGTCCCGTCTGAAGCCCGTGATCATCCATGCCATGCCCTTCGCGGGCGGGGATGCAATCCCTCGGACCGCCGACGAAAGGTGCATTGCGTATGCGATAATCGACACTATGCCGAACGAGATGCCCGCCGAACTCATGGATTCCATCAAGGTTCTCGATGCCGATCTGCAGGCCAGCATCGTCGAAGCCCTTGACCCGCTCGCGGCGGAGTTGGGCCCCCGTGAACTGGCGGTCCTCGACCGGCTCGCCCAGGGGATCAAGAACGGCGCCCCCTCCGGAGAGCTCAACGCCTTCGTCCGGCTTCTCCCCGTATCGGTCAGCCGCGTGCTGCAGCCGGCGATCGAGCCCATCCTGGCGGCGTAACCCGCCCGCCGTCCTCCGCGAGCGCGCGGCGGGCAGAACGGCTCCGATCCGCGCGACCGCGCGCCCGGCTACTCTTCCGGCCGATGTCCTGGCCCTACACCTGGCACTTCGCCGTGCTCTGCCTGGCGCAGGGCGTTCTCGTGGCGATGGGCCGCCGCGATGATCGCCGGCTGATCCGGCTCCGCGTCGTCGGGCTGCTGTTGCCCGCCGTGGCACTGTGCACCGGGATCCTCCTGATCGTGGGCGGCGAGGCCAGCCGCACCGCACTCGCCCGGCTCGCGACGTTCGGGACCCCGGTGGCGGCGGCGCTGGTGGGAGTGGTGGCCGTCTGGCGGCGCCCCATCATCAGCATCGTCCTCGCACCCGTCCTCTTCGTCATCGCATGGCGTGCCGACGGCCTCGTCCAGGACGCGGCGGCCATCGCCCTCATCGGGC
>CALMEC010000460.1 GCA_937862675.1 uncultured Actinomycetes bacterium | reverse complement strand
CCGCCCCCGGCAGCCGCTCCCCAGGGTGGTCAACGGCCTTCTGGTACCGCGTGGACCGCAGTTGCACGGCCCGCCGGCCCAGGTCGACGGGCAGCCCATCGACCCCGTCAACGAATGGGGGCACGACGTCCTGTGGTGGCTGGACCGCGCGGTGCGCGGCCGGCATCCGCTGGCGGAGCGCATGACGCTCAACTGGCACGACCACTTCGCCACCTCGAACCAGAAGGTCGGCGACACGAAGCTGATGCTCCGCCATTACCACGCCCTCCGCGGGCATGCGCTCGGCACCTTCCGCGGACTCGCGCAGGCGATGCTCCAGGACCGCGCCATGCAGCGCTTCCTGGACCTGGACAACTCGGACAAGCGTCAACCGAACGAGAACTTCGCGCGTGAGCTGTTCGAGCTGTTCACGCTCGGTGTCAACAACGGCTACACCGAGAGGGACGTGCGCGAGGCCGCGCGTGCACTCACCGGCTTCACCTACGACTGGGACCGCCGGCGCTTCGGCTACGACCCCAAGCGTCACGATGACGGCATCAAGACGATCTTCGGGAAGAGGGGCCGGTTCACCCCGTCCAACGTCGTCGACCTGGCCGTGACCCACCCGCGTCACGCGCCGTTCATCTGCAAGAAGATCTGGAGCTACTTCACGCCGCGCCCCTGCCCGCCGGCGACGCTCCGCCAGATGGTCACTGCGTACCGGCGCAGCAAGACGCAGATCCGGCCGGTCCTCTCGATCATCCTCCGCCACCCCGCGCTGTACGCGGACCTCAACGAGCCGGACCAGGTGAAACCTCCCGTGGTGTTCCTCGCGGGGATGCTCCGTAAGACCGGCCAGTTCGTGCGGGTGGCCGACTGGAGCTGGATCCTGGACGACATGGGCCAGCAGCCCTTCTATCCGCCCAACGTCAACGGCTGGGACCACGACGAGGCGTGGATGACCACGGCCTCCGCGCGGGCCCGCTTCCAGGCCGCCTCCCGTGTCATCCGCGACATGAAGATCGAGGACGGGTCCATCGCCGGAACCCAGACGGCCAAGCAGTCGCTCGAGAAGGCGCTCGCGGCCACCGGCGACCCGTGGATCGGCTCACAGACACGCGCCGCCCTCCAGCGATTCGCGCGAACCAGCGTCGCCGGTCGTGACGACAAGTGGGAGATCAAGCACTACTACCCCGAACGACAGCGTGTGCTGCGTCACATGCTCCTCTCCGGCCCCGACGCACAGGTCTGCTGATGTCCGAACACCCGCGCGGCTGCGCCGACTGGCACCACACCCGCCGTGAACTCGTCGGCCGGATGGCGGACGCCATCATCCCGATCCCGGGCGAGGCCCTCGACCAGGGCGGTGCCGCACTGGCTGCGGACGCCCGCGGCATCACCCGCCGGAAGGCGCTCGTCGGCGCCGGCGGGCTGGCCGTCGCCTGCTCGGTGCTCCCGAAGTTCGGGGCACGCGGGCTGTTCGAGGCGGCGACGGCCGAGGCGGCGGCGGATCCCAACCACCGGATCCTGGTGTCGATCTACCTCGACGGCGGCAACGACGGGCTCAACACCTTCATCCCGCTCGGGGACCCCCTCTACCGCACCTATCGCAAGCGCATCGGCATCTCGGAGGCCGACGCCCTTCCCGTCACCGGAACCCCGTTCGGATGGCATCCGGCGCTCGGCGGTCTCCAGAGGCTCTACGACCAGGGGAAGGTGGCGGTCCTGCCGGCCGTGGACTACGCCAATCCGGACCTCAGCCACTTCAACTCCCAGATCTTCTGGCGAACCGGTGTCGCGCACGCCACGTCGGATCCCACCGGCTGGCTGGGGCGCACGATGGACCTCATCGGCAACACCGAGAACCCGCTCCAGGCGATCAGCATGGGGTGGGGCCTCGATCCGATGCTGCTGTCCCGCAAGGCGCCCGTTGCCACGGTGTTCAATCCGGCCGATTTCGGCTTCTCCATCCCCGACGTCTGGAAGACGGAGACGGTGCTCGCGCCGTACCGTGGCGCCGTGCGCGGTGCCAAGAGCCCGGCTCGACGCTCGGCGCAGCGCGCCTACCGGGGCGCCATCCGCGTCTACGACGCACTCGGCGGGCTCCGTGCCGAGGGCAAGAACGTGCCGGCCCCGCCGGTCGCGTATCCGTCCAAGGGTCGGCTGGGGGAGGGGCTGCGCAACCTCGCCCGCATCCTGGGTGCCGGTCTGGGAACCCGCGTCGCGACGCTCTCACAGGGTGGCTACGACACCCACGACCAGCAGGGCACCGAGCACCAGGAGCTGCTCACGGGCTTGGGCGACTCCCTGTATGCGTGGCAGGCGGACCTCGACGCCCGGGGCCTGTCGGACCGGGTCCTCACCGTGGTGTGGAGCGAGTTCGGCCGCCGTGTCCAGGACAACGAGTCGATGGGCACGGACCACGGTGCGGGCGGTCTCGTGCTGGTGATCGGCAATCATGCCAACGGCGGTGTGCAGAGCGAGTTCCCCGGACTCGGCCGGCTGGACCGGGAGGGCAACCTCCTCGTCACCACCGAGTTCCGCCACCTGTACGCGAGTCTGCTGGAGCAGTGGATGGGCGTGCCGGGCGGCAGGATCATCCGTGGCGTCGACGGTCGCCGCATCAGCCTGGTCCGCTGAGCCGGCGGGTGGTCCCGTGTCCTCCCCGGGGGATCGGGAAGGACACGGGTGAGAGGTCAGAGGTGTGTCACCGTGAGGCTGAAGGGACATGGGACCATCTGGTTGATCGCGGCGGGGGTCGTCGTGACGGAACTCGAGATGACCCGCGTCTCGACGATGAGCTTGGCTCCGCTTCCCCGATAGTCCGCGGTGCACGGACCCTCCGGGGTGACCTGGGTCACGTACTGGGACGGAAAGAACGTCGTCACTCCCGGCAGCGTGATCTCGAATCGGGCGTCGGTGACGTTCCACTTCGAGGAGG
>CALMEC010000459.1 GCA_937862675.1 uncultured Actinomycetes bacterium | reverse complement strand
AGACCGGTCGTATCGGTCAGGAGCTCGGGTACCCGTGCTGGTCGCCCGGCCATGTGTTCCCATGTCTGGTGGCGTCGGCGTAGCGTCTCCAGCGGCGAAGATGTCCTCGATAAGCGGCCACACTGTCGCCGACCCGCTCTCTTGCACGAGCCAGCAGGTCGTTCAGTGAGGTCGATCATCTGAT
This sequence comes from uncultured Actinomycetes bacterium, assembly GCA_937862675.1. Classification (GTDB taxonomy): domain Bacteria; phylum Actinomycetota; class Thermoleophilia; order Miltoncostaeales; family Miltoncostaeaceae; genus CALMEC01. The sequence goes on along the minus strand of CALMEC010000459.1, from coordinate 2,736 downwards.
GAGAGAGCGCGATCGTTCCCGCGCGCCCGCACCTGTTCCAGCGACTCGCCGCCACGATTCGAGTCCGTGGCGAGCAGTGTCCTGAACAACGCCTTGACGGTGCGCGACGGAAAAGGGGCGGAGCCTGGGTGAGGAGCGCCGACAAAGGGGCGCTGGCAGACCGATCCACTCCGCGACGTGCCGCAGGTCGGCCAGATCGCCGAGTGCAGCGCCGGCTGCCCGGAGAAGGGTCGAGCTGCGAGGTTTCCCAGACCCACGGGTCGGTTTCGGATTGCGGAGGGTCGCATCGCCCGCGGTTGCATGCGCGTCCTCTGATCAGGACTCTGCCAGGAGGCGGGGTTGGAACGCACTCGCTACACCTCCGCGCCTCGTGTTCGACCGTCGGCAACCGGATATGGGCGTCTCGTCGTTCCTCCACCTCCGTCGCCCTCCCCGGTCGGCTCGTCAGCCGCGGTCGAGCCACGCCAGCGTCGCGACGACCAGCGCCTCGGTTCCGGTGTCGCAGGTCGGCTGCAGAGCGGGGGCGAAGTCGGGTGAGTGGTTGACCGGGATGTCCTGCGCGGTCCGTCCGGCCTCGGCCGCCCGCCGGTACACGTCGGGATCGGTGCAGCCCACCACCCAGTAGCTGTACGGCGCGCCGAAGGCCGCCGGGATGTGGCTGAAGTCCTCGCTGGCGGTCCGCGGCCCGATCGCGCCGGCCCGGTCGCCGAAGTGATCGGCGAACGCCGCGGCCAGGCGCTCGGTGGTGCCCGGGTCGTTCTCGGTGAGCGGGAACCGGTCGTAGACCTCGAACTCCGGCTCGCGCGGACAGGCGGACGCCGCGCACTCGGCGGTGACGATGCGGCGGATCGCATCGAGGACCCGGGATCGCGTCTCCTCGTCGTAGGTGCGCACGGTCAGCTCCATACGGGCCGCGTCCGCGATCACGTTGCCCGCGGTGCCCGCGTGGATGCTCCCGACGGTCAGCGCCGCCGTGTCGGTGGGCTCCACCTCGCGTGAGACCACCGTCTGAAGGCGGACGATGATCATGGCGGCGAGCACGACGGGGTCGACGGACGCCTGGGGCATCGAGCCGTGCCCGCCGCGGCCGTGGACGGTGATCCGGATGTTGTCGGCCGCGGAGAAGATCGGGCCGGGATGTGTGCTCACCCGGCCGGCGGGCCCGGCGATGACGTGCTGTGCGAACGCGACGTCGGGCGCCGGGATGATCCCCGTCAGGCCGTCCTCGACCATGCCGAGTGCACCGCCGCCGGTCTCCTCGGCCGGCTGGAAGAGCGCGACCACCGTGCCCCGCCACGCGTCGTCGGCGTCAGCGAGGAGTTGGACCGCACCCAGTAGGCAGGTGACGTGCATGTCGTGGCCGCAGGAATGCGCGACGGGGACCTCGTTGCCGCTTCGGTCCGTCGCGATCGCGGTGCTGGCGTAGGGGAGGCCGGTCGTCTCGCGGATCGGCAGGGCGTCCATGTCCGCACGCAGCAGCACCGTCGGCCCGTCGCCGTTCCGGAGAACGCCGACCACACCCGTGCTGCCGACGCCCTCGTGCACCTCGAGGCCGAACTCACCGAGTCGTCGAGCGACGATCCCGGCCGTGCGGTGCTCGCGATGGGACAGCTCGGGGTGCTCGTGCAGGTCGCGGTACAGGTCCTCCTGCCACCCGCGGACACCGTCCAGCCCCTTCAGTACCCGCGATACAGCGCCGCCCATCGTCTCCTCCTGTGAGGTGAGTCCGCCGCCGGCACCGTCTCGGCGCCCCGACGCGGCATGCTCCCAGATCGCGGCCACGTCTCATCGTGCGACGGCGTCGAGGGACGCTCGATGCGGGGGAGGGCGTCGACGGTGTCGGCGCCGCGCGGATGAGGGTCCGGTCGGCGGAGACGGACGTCATCTGCGTCACCAGAGCGGCCGGACGGGAGGCAGGCGCTTCGTCGCCGGATCGGTCAGAAGCTCCTCCAGGTCGGTGCGCATCCTCTCGACACGCCGCCGTCCGATCTCTTGCGCCCACCGTCCCTCCATCTCGCCGTAGACGGTCTCGACCTCCTCCAACAGTGCGCGGCCGCGTGACGTCAGGCGTAGGTCCTGCCGTCGCGCGTCGTCGGCGGACGTCGAGCGCTCCAGGTAACCGGCCTCCACCATGCCGTCGACCAGCTTCGATGTCGCCTGTTTCGTCATCCCCATCAGGGTCGTGAGGTCGCTCACCGACGTCGTGTCGCGGGCGGCCAGGAGTACGAAGCCGAACGCCGGACGCACATCGGTCCACCCGCGTGAGCGCAGTTCCGTGTGGAGCTCTTCGATGAGCACTCGGTATCCGACGGCGAAGAGCCGGGCGAACGGCGTTCCGGGAGACTCGCTCATTGCGTCCACGGCGGTGTGATGACCGTGCCGTCGGCGAGGCGGGCGCCGCCGCCCGCCGGCCGGACCAGGCCAAAGCGGCTCAGTAGGCGGAATCGATGATCACCTCCTCGCCGAAAGAGCCGTTCTTCGGCAGCAGCAGGTAGGCGGCCACGGCGAGCGCGCGCGTGCCGTACATCCAGAAGAGGATCCACTTCATGCGGTGCGCCTGGCCGAGCCACCCGGCGCCGAGGCTGCCGGCGATGTTGGCCAGCCCGATGATCGCGAGCGAGACCGCGGTGGCCGTGAGCGAGCAGGCGATCCGCATCCACGGCGGTGCCGGGATCATGCGCGAATACCCGGTGGGCCGTATCCATCGCGATGCGCTGGTCTACGTGATCGGCGAAG
>CALMEC010000458.1 GCA_937862675.1 uncultured Actinomycetes bacterium | reverse complement strand
CATGTTGAGGGCCAGGGTGACGATGTCGACGTTGCCGGTGCGCTCGCCGTTGCCGAACAGCGTGCCCTCGACGCGGTCGGCGCCGGCCATCAGGCCGAGCTCGGTGGTCGCGACGCCGGTTCCACGGTCATTATGCGGATGCAGCGAGATGATCATGTTCTCGCGGTTGTCGAGATTGCGGCAAATCCATTCGATGCGGTCGGCGTAGACGTTGGGCGTCGACATCTCGACCGTCGAGGGCAGGTTGATGATCAGCTTGTTGTCGGCAGTCGGCTTCACGATCTCGGTGACGGCGTTCTTGGCCTGCGTCTGGCCGCGGACGTCCTCCAGTCGTTCGCCCCACTCCACGTCGCCCGGCTCGTAGGTGTTGATCTGGCGGATGCCGGCGTAGGCGAGCGGACCGAGGAAGATGAGCGTGTTGACCAGGAAGATGATCGGGATGCTGACCGCCAGCCCGATCCAACTGGCAGTGGAGCCCGGGGCGGCGAACGCGTCGCCGATCGTGGAGAAGGGCAGACGGAACGCCCGGCCGACATCCATGTCGTCCTGGAGGACCTGGGCCAGGAGGATGATCGCGACGACGCCCAGGTAGACGCCGGCGGTCCATACGGCGAGGTGGTACCAGAAGCGCCAGAACCAGAGCCGGCGACGCCCGGCGGCGTCGGCGGACCGCGATGCGGTGGGATCGGCGAACATGCTCGGACGGGGGATGACCCGATGGGCCAGGATGTCCATGAGGCCCCGGAAGGCGATGACGGCCAGGATCGTGACGACGACGGCGGCACCGGCGGGCCAGTCGAACCGGCGTGTCAGGGCGAGGAACACCGCGGGCGCCGTGAGCACGGCGACCAGCGTGGCCAGTGCCCCGAACCGGCGCCACGCCCGTCGGAGTCCCTCGGATGAGCCCAGTGACAGCGGGTCCTGCGGGCTCACCGTGGCGGTCCCGTCCGGCGGGCTCTCCGAGAACGTCGCGGCGCGGAGGTCCGGGGAGGAGGGGGGAGGTCGGTCACCGATGGGCATCGTCATCCTGAATACGCCCAGAGCCGGGGTTTCCCTGCCCTTCGAACCGGACTCCGCGCGACGGATCCCGGGCGTCGGTGTTACCCTCGACCGATGGGAACCACCGCACCGACACCCGTCTCACCGGTCCCCGGCTCGGAGGGCCTCGAGGCCGAGGCACTCGTCGAGGCGCTCGTCGCCGAGTTCCGCGACCAGCTCATCCTGGCCTGCTCCTTCCAGAAGGAGGAGACCGTCCTGCTCGACATGCTCTTCCGGGCCGACGCCGGTGCACGCGTCTTCGCACTCGACACGCATGTGCTCTTCCCCGAGACGTACGAGTACTGGCATCGGGTCGAGGAGCGCTACGGCACGCGGATCCAGGCATATGAGGGGCCGTCGCTCGGCCTCCAAGCCGCCCGGTTCGGCCCGAAGCTCTGGGAGACCGCACCCGACCGCTGCTGCGGGATCCGCAAGATGGAGCCGCTGGGCCGTGCTCTCCGCACCGCCGACTGCTGGATCACCGGCGTGCGCCGCGACCAGTCGCCGACGCGGGCGACCGCGCCGAAGCTGGGATGGGACGAACAGCACGGGCTGTGGAAGGCCAATCCACTGGCGGACTGGGACGACGATCGGTGCTGGGAGTACATCCGGGAGCGCGATCTGCCCTACAACGCCCTCCATGACAAGGGTTACGCGTCCATCGGCTGCACGTACTGCACGCTTCCCGGGGAGGGGCGCGAGGGACGCTGGTCGGCGTCGTCCAAGACGGAGTGCGGACTGCACATGGCCACCGGCGGCGACACGGGACTCGGTTCCTCGTCCTGAGGACCGCGCGGGCGGTCAGCGCCGGCCGCTCCCGATCCAGTAGTAGAGGGCGCGGTCACGCTTCCACGCGACGATGGCGCACCCGAGTAGCGCAGCGCCGGATGCGACGGCGAGATAGAGGCCGACACCGGTGGTGAAATGGGCTCCGGTGGCGACCCCGTCGGCCGTGGTCACCGCCGTCCGGCTCTCGGAGAGCTGTCCACCCGCCACCCAGAGGATGACGAGGCCGCTGGCTGCGGTCACGTACGCGGGCCAGAAGGCGGCGAGTTCGATCACGAGCACGATGAGACTGACGACGCCGAGGGCGGCGATCAGGACAGCCTTTCCGCCGGTATCGAAGCCGGTGACGTCGATACGTCCGAGGACGGTCACCGCGGAGGCCCAGGGGAGGAACCCGCTGAGCACCGCACCGACGGCGGCGATGATCCCCAGCACCCGTTCCTTCTCATCGGTTATCCGCATCGCTCTCTCACCGCCGTCGGGATCGCAGGTGTCGTCGTCTGGATCGGCCGGAACGGATCCCGACCTGAGCGGCGACCGACCGCGTCAGTCCCCGGATGAGGGGTGCCACGCCGCGATCTGCCCGGCACTCCTCATCTCGCATGACGACGACATCCGGGTCCGGGTGGTGCGGACGCCCCGGCTCCGGTGCCACGAGGTCTCGCCCCGGTCATCCGAGAAGTCCGGCGGGCGTCACCTCACGGGCGCGGCGTGGTGGCGCGGTTGTAGGCGCGGAGACACGCCAGGAAACGGCCGGTCCCGCGGTCCACGGTCGAGCGGCAGACGCCGGGCCGGACATACAGGCGGTACACGAGCCGTTTCCCGACACGCATCGGGACGGCGGCGGCCAGCTGGAGGCGGACGCCTCGGACGCCATGCACCGGTGCCGGATCGCCGACGTCGTCGCGCGGTGCGGTGACACCGGCAACGGGTGTGTCGTCGCAGCGGGGGCGCAGGAACGTGGTGAGCGGCCCCGGCGACACCGAACCGGCCGTCACGCTGAGCACCGGCTCGTAGATACGACCCGTGCCGACGATCCGGTCGATGCAGAGGGCGTCGGCGGCCGGTACGGATGAGGAGCCGGCGGCGGCGAGCGCCGCGAAGGTGACGGCAGCGACGGTCGCACGGCGAAGTCGAGTGGTCATACCGGGAGCATGCCTCATCCATGTCGGGCCGTCCCGGTTGGGCTGTCTGTCGCGGTCATTCAGCGGCCCCGTATGCCCCGGGGGTGGGTGCGCTCCTTCCGGTCCGGTGATCGGACGCTCGACGCACCCGTCGTGAGCAGGATCCGGAAGGCCACTCCACCGGCGACCGTCGCGATCGCGGTCACGTAGACCCATCGCATCCACGGCGACGACGAGTCCGTGCCCGCGAGGACTCCGTGCAGGGTGGCGAGCGAGAACATGGCGAACGCCGCCCGGTGGAGGGTGCGCCAAGCATGCATGCCGATCCTTCGCCGTAGCCGGAACGACACCGCGAGGATCAGCATGAGTTCACCCGCGATGATGCCGGCGGCGGTCCAGACCGGACGGTAGGGGAGCATGCCGGGCACGACGAGGTCGAGCCACGAGATGTCGACGGTGCGATCGGCCACCAGGGCGATGCCGTGTACGCCGACCGCGACGAGCCCTCCGATCGTGAGGCTCCGGTGGATCTCCATGACGGTGGAGCCGCTGACCCGGCGTCCCAGGGGCCGGGTGGTGAGCGTCAGTCCCGCGAGCATGGACAGGGTCATGAGCACGTATGCCGTGACGCCGGCGGCCCGCGCCGTGAGCCACACAGTGGGGAGCCCGCTCATGCCGCGAACTCGGTGGCCGGCCGGAGTCCCGCGACGGACTGCGATACCAGCACCCGCCCGTCGGTGTTGACGATGACGGCGCCGATCGTCCGTCCGTCGGCCTCCGCGGCGGCTTCCTCCGCGCTTCCTGCCAGGAAGAGTGCCGTCGCCCACGTCTCGGCGTCGACCGCGGTCGGTCCGAACACCGTGATCCGGGTGATGTCCGTACGGGCGGGCGCTCCGGTCACAGGATCGACGATGTGATGCATCCGTCGTCCGCCTCTTCGCCATGTGCGCAGGTCCTGCCCGCTGGTCGCGACCGCCGTTCCGGGGAGTGTGACGGTCAGCTCACCCCCAGGCACGGGCACGCTGACGGTCCATCGGGTACCGGCACGCGGGATCCCCCGCACAGCGATGTCGCCACCGGCGTTCACCAGGCACGACCCGGCTCGGGAGAGCACGTCGGCGGCGACCTCCGCCAGGAACCCCTTGGCGATGCCGCCCAGATCCAGCTGTCCCCGTCCGTGCAGACTCAGCCCGTCCGCGTCGACCGACACGGTCGTCGGCGGGATCGGGGCTGCGGCGGGAATGATCCCGCCGTCGGGCGGGGCATCCGCCAAAGGGGGGGCATACCCGGCGGAGGCGACCGCCGCACCGACGAAGGGGTCGAACCGTCCTGCGGTCAGGACCCGCCCCCGCATCGCGAGGCCGACGACGACGAACAGCTCGGGGCTCGGCCGGTCCAGCCGTCGGCTCTGGTTGAGACGACTGAGCTCCGACACCGGATCGAAGCGCGACATGATCGTCTCACCCCGCTCGATCTCACGACGCGCGCCGGCGACGACCGAGCGCACGCGCCGGGACGGGTCGGCGTCGAGGACGAACTCGACGTCCGTGCCCATCGCCCGGAATCGTTCGCGGATCATGATGACCGAGTGGTGGTCGACGGCGGCGGCGACGGAACGGAGTCCTGGCCGGGAACAGAGAGGACCTGCACCGCCGGCGCATCGGAGGTCGCGGCCCGCCGCCCGGCGATGATCGCCTCGAGCTGCGCGGCACGTTCCTCGAGGCGTTCCCGGCGTGTCACGAGAGCATCTCGTTGTGCGCCCGCCGGTCTTGGTGTCTCGTGTGCCGTCACGGCCCATGCGCCGGAGAAACTCAGAAGAGCGACCGCGACGACATATCCGCGGATGTCCCGGTTCGTCATCAGTCGTCATCCCCGTCGTCGCCGGAGTGGTGATCACCGTCATGCCCCTGATCGTCGTGACGGTCGATCGCCTGCCCCGCTTCCGGGTCGTCCGGTGTGGGGGCATCCATTTCGCGTGACGTACGATCGAGTGAACGCTCGATCGCGTCGAGGCGTTGCGCCTCTGTCGTCGCGGCGGCATCCGGGGCGGCCGGCGACGTGGTGGCGGGGCCACTCGGCTCGGCGGTCGCCTGCAGCGCGGTCGCGATTCCGAGTGACACGGCGATCGCCACGAGGATCGCGATTGCCGCGGCATG
>CALMEC010000457.1 GCA_937862675.1 uncultured Actinomycetes bacterium | reverse complement strand
GCCGGCGATCGCGCCATGCGGAGCCATCGCCATCGAGGTGAAATTGGCCGAATTCATCAGCAGCAGCGAATTGAGCCCGCGCGGCCCGAACCAGGCGAGCATGATCTTGCCGGTCGTGCTCGCCCTCGAGCGCGCCAGCGTGATGAAGAAGGCGACCGGCCGCGCCAGAAAAAGCATGTAGAGCGCGAAGATCGGACGGCCGTACGGGGGATCGGAGGCGAAGACGATCCGCTCCGCCGGGACCCGCGCGAACAACTCGGCAAGGTCGGCCGGCGACAGCACGGACGTGTCGAAGAACGCCCGCGGGTGCTCGCGCAACCGCACCGCGAAGACGGCCTGGTCGGCGATGCCGGCATGGGCCAGGATGACCGGGGCGGGATGTTCCAGGGCCAGATCGCAGAGGCGCTCGGCGATGGGGGCCATGCCACGCCCGGCGTGAATGAGGACGGGGACGTCCGCCTCGTGCGCACGACGGAAGATCGCCGCCAGCGCACCGTGCGTGAAGTCGAACACCTGCGCGCGCGGATGGAGCTTCACACCTCGCGCACCGCGCTCGAGGCAGCGATCGAGTTCGGGGAGCGGGTCGTCGGCGGGATCCAGCCGGCAGAACGGGACCAGCCGCTCCGGATGCTCGGCCGCCCAGGCGGGGACACGGTCGTTGGGCACACGGTACGAGGGGGCACGCTGCGGGTCGTGGAGCGGGAAGACACATCCGCCCGCCACGTCGACGCGGTCGAACATGGCGAGAAGGCGATCCGGCCGCAGGGACATGCCGTCCTCGTCGTCACCCAGGTGTGTGTGCGCGTCCCAGATCCGTGCGCCCTCGGGGCGCAGACGTACGAGCTCGTCGATGTGCGACTGGAGGCGGTCGGCCATGCGGAGCGAGAGTAACAGCGTGCACCGCGCTCCTTCCCGGACACCACGACCCGTCCGGGGCCGCGGTGTCGGGTGCGACGCGAGGCGTCGCTATGGCGCGGGGCTCGTCCAGTCGTCCTTCATGCGCGGGACGAGGAGCGACTGGATCTCCTGGTCGGTGCTCGGCTGGCCGGCGACGTGTCCGGGCTCGCCGGGGTTGGGGTCGTAGTGGGTGCCGGGCCGCTCGATGAACGTGACGGGGAACCCGGCGTTCTTCAGCATGGTGATCTCGGAGGCGACTCCGGCGACGGGGTAGGTGCCGTCCGCGGTGTGCGCGACATGCACGACGGGGAACCGCCACGCAGCGGCCGCGATCGAGGAGGCGGCGCTCGAACCGGTGTCGCGGAACGGTGACGTGTTGATCGCGAGCAGTCCGGCGAAGGTCCGCGCGTTGTAGAAGGCCGTGCGGTAGGAGAGGTCACCGCCGGACGAGTACCCCCCGATCACGACGCGTCGGGGGTCGACGTTGAACCGGGCGATCGCGTCCGCGACGGCGGTTCTCACCCGGCGCGGGCCGGTGTCCATGTTCCAGCAGCCGCCCTCCGCGCCGTCGGGAGCGATGGCGATGTACCGCTGGTCGTCGTAGTAGTCACCGACGGTGTAGAGGTCGCCGGCGCTCTCGCCGCCGCAGCCGTGAAGCCAGACGAGCAGCCGCGCCGGCGTGGCGGGTGTGTAGTCGGTCGGGACGAACGCCCAGTACCGGCCGAGCGCATCGTTGATCGCGAACGGCTGCTCACGTGCGGGGATCGCTGCCGGCGCACAGTTCACCGCCCCGCAGGGCGCCGGCACCGGCTGGTCGCGACCTGTCGTGGGGGCCGGAGCCGGCGTGGACGGGGACGGTTTCGGGGCCGGGACGGGCGTGAAGACGGGCGCGCCCTTCACGCGGACCTTCAGGGTCCCGATGAGCTTGCAGGCGCCGCGTGCCCGCTTCCGGCCGACGGCGGTGGCGGGGCGGACGCAGACGATCAGCCGGTGGGTCGCAACCTTGAGGCGTCCCGTCGGCCCGCGGAGCACGACGACGGCGCGGGTGGTGGCACGGATGGGACGGACGGTCGCCGTGGTCAGGACCACCTGCTTCTTGCCGAGATCGGCACGGATGAGCACGGTCGCCTTCGGC
>CALMEC010000456.1 GCA_937862675.1 uncultured Actinomycetes bacterium | reverse complement strand
GTGGCGGGCGCCCTCGAGGCGACGGCGCTCGACGCCCTCACAGGCGCCGGCCTCACTCCGTCGGTCACCCGCGCCGAGGATCCCTCCGTGCCCGCCGGGGTCGTGATCCGTCAGGACCCGGCACCGTCGTCCAGGGTCTCCCGCGGATCGACCGTCACGCTCACGGTCAGCACGGGGTCGTCGTCCGGGACCACCACCACCTCGACGGGGAGCACACCGCCGTTCGCGGAGACGGCACCGGCCGGGACCACGACCTCCGACGACGGCACGTCCACCGCGGATCAGACGACGACGGGCGGCGGTGCGGCCGAGCAGCCCGGCACCCCGCCGCCGGGGACGACGCCGGCCTCCCCGCCCGGAGGCCGCTAGGCCGCGCGCCCACCCCGTCGGCGTCCTCCGGCGCTTCGCGCCGGGATCACTACGAGAGGCGCCAGTCGCCGCCGGACAGCACCGGCGTGCGGACCCCCTGGGCATCGACGCCGGTCACCTCGACCTCATCCGAGCCGATCATGACGTCGAGGTGCACGACGGACCGATTGAGGCGTCCACCACCCTCCCGCGTGCCCGTGAACCCGTTGCCAAGCGCGATGTGGGACGCGGCGTTCTCGTCGAGGAGCGTCTCGCCGTAGGTTCGGTGGCGACGCCCGATGCGGGAGGTCCGGTCCACGAGGGCGACCTCGCCCAGCCGGCCGGCGCCGCGATCGGTGGAGAACGTCTGCTCGAGGATCGCCCGGTCGCCGTCGTCGTCCGCTCGGATCTCGGTGAGCCGGCCGCGATGGAAGCGTCCCTCGATCCCCGATATCACGCGGCCGTTGAACGACAACGGGGTCGTGCACCGGAAGGTGCCCTGCGTCCGCACCGGGTCCGGGCTGGTGAACACCTCCTCGGTGGGAACGTTCGGTGAGATGGGGCGTCCCGTCGCGGTCTCGTCTCCTCCCCCCAGCCAGACGGTGTCGTCGAACAGCCCGACGTCCAGCTCGGTCCCCGGCCCGCGGAACTCGAGGCGCGCGAACCGCCGCTCCGTCAGGTCCCGGGCCCGTGCACGGAGCATCCGGCAGTGGGTCGTCCAGGCATCCTCCCCATCGGCGGTCCCGCGCCGTGCGAAGTCGAGGATGTCCTCGCCCAACCGCAGTACCGCGTCCGCGACCGGCAGCTCGGGATAGACGGTCGCCGCCCACTCCGGAGTGGGCCATGCGACGATCGTCCAGCGGATGCGGTTGCCGACGACGGCGCGCGAGAACCACGACATGGTCCGGGCCCGGGCCTGGAAGTCCCGCGACGCCCGCCCCGGATCGAGGTTCGCGAGGATGCCGGGCTCCTCGTCGCCGACCACGCGGATGATCGCGGTGGTCTCCGACAACGCCGAACGGAGCCGGGCCCGGTGCCACGGCGCGACGACGCCGAGCGCCGTGTCACCGCCCTCGCGGATCCGCGCCGCCTGAAGCCGCCGGTCCTGGTAGGCCACGTCGACCAGCTGCGCTCCGCGACGATAGGCGGCCGTCGCGATGGCCACCGCCAGCTCGCGGTGCGTCGGCTCGCAGTCGACGAGGATCGTGTCGCCCGGACGCATGTCCACATACGT
>CALMEC010000455.1 GCA_937862675.1 uncultured Actinomycetes bacterium | reverse complement strand
CCTCGTCGACCCCGCCGACGCCTGAGCCGCGCGCCGGGAGCGGCCGTCAGTGTTCCGCGTCGGGTTGCGCCACCACCAGGCGGAACCGGGCGGTGCGTTCGTCGTCCCCGAGCCGGAAGCGGAGCACCACGTCCATGGGCTCCGGCACGATGACGTCGACGGGGGCGGCGAACATGGTGACGGTGTCGCCCTCCCGCTGACCGGGTGCACGGCTGGCCTCGATCTGCCCCTCCAGTGACCAGCAGTCCAGTGGGACGGCGTCCAGCGTCTCGAGTCGCCCGGAGAAGCTGACCCCGCGATCCGATTGGCTGAACGGGATCCGCAGCGACGCGGCCACGTAGAAGCGGTGTGGCTGGTCCAGCGACGCCATCTGCACGGCGGTGAAGCCGCCGCCCATGAGGTAGAGCTTTCCGTTGACGACCTCGGCGAAGTCGGCCAGGAGCAGACTCTCGATCACGGGTTCCATACGATCCCCTCGCGTTGCCGGTTCCCGACCGGAGCGTAGCTCACGGCCCGCACGGCTCGCACCCCGCGCGTTCGGGTCCGAGGAGGCTAAAGACGGGCATCCGGGATGCCGATGTGATGTCGGCGACGTCACTGCGCGTCGCGCCGTCATGAATGCCTCCGTCTCCCATGAATCGGGCGCCCCGCCGGGCGCCGGTCACGCACCTCTTCCTGCCCGTGAGATCCTCGGCAACGGGGCGCGGGTCTACCGGCACGTCTGGCCCGGACTGCTCGTGCTCGCCGCGATCATCACGGTCCCGGTGGCACTCGTCGCGTTCATGGTCGCCCGCGAGGCGATCCCGATGGGAGCCTGGGTCGAGCACGGCACGATCCTGACGGCCTCCGACGCGTCGCTGGACCGCATCGACCTCGTCATGAGGATCGCCGTGGTGATGACCGTGTTCGGGAATCTCCTGTCCATGGCGGCGCTCCACGCGGCCCTGGCCGACGCGTACGCCACGGGATCCTGCGACTGGCGCGCGTCCCTGAGGGTCGGGATCCGCCGCGGTCCGGCCGTCCTCGCGATCGCCGCTCTCACGACGGCCGCGTCGACCGTTCCGGGCGCCCTCGTCGAGATGTTCGGCGTGAGCGACACGTCGGTCCTCAGTGCCGTCACCGACCTCTGCCTCCTCACCGTCATCCTCATGTCGATGACCGTCGGCATGTTCGCGGTCCCCACCGCACTGCGCGAGGGACTCGGTCCGATCGCCGCACTGCGGCGCGCCTGGAACGTGCTCACCTCCGGATGGGTGCGGGTCACGGTCGCATTCCTGATGTGCGGTGTGATCGGCGGCATCGTCACCGCGCTCCTGAACGCGTCGCTCGGACAGGCCATCCGTGGCGGCACCCGCAGCGTGGACATGGTCCTCCTGGGCGTCCTCATCCCCTTCACCCTCGGACTCATCCTCCTGGCCCCGCTCAACGCGGCGGTCGCGACCGCCGCGTACTTCGACCAGCGCCGTCTCCACGGTGAGGACCCCGCCGCGGATGCCGTCGCCACCGCACCGTCGCCCGCCGACGCCGCATCGACGGCAGATGACGCATCGCCGATCGCCGTGGGTGGCACGGCCGCCGCGCCCGTGCCGGCACCCGCATCGACGACCGACACCGTCGTCGCGGCATCCGCGACCGACGAGCGCTCTTGCGTGTCATCGATGGCAGCTGATTCCGCCGACGTCGCGGACGCTCCGATGACGATGACCGGTTCCGTGGTCACCGCGGACACCGATGTGCCGACGGCGGCTCCGACGGATGAGGCCTCGGCCGTGTCACCGACGCACGAACCGGCCGACGGCACGACGGGCACCGACACGGCATCCCGAGTCGCCGCGCCGTCACCGGCATCCACCTCGACGCACTCCGCACCGGAACCGGACGCGACCCCGCCGGACGAAGCAGCGTCGCCACCACCCGTGGTGGCCGCCGACATCGCGGACGTCACCGGCATGACGTCGGAGGTCGCCGCGGCCCTGCCCGCGTCCGCTCCGGGCGAGCCGCTCCACGAACCGCGCGCGACGGTGCCGGGCGCGCCCGTGCTCCCCGAGTGGACCGACGAGGACGCCGTCGCGATCGCATCCTCCCCCGTCCCCGACGAGCCTCCGGCCGGAGACTCGATCGCCTCCGGTCCGGCGACACCGGCCACCGTGGTCGCCCATGCCGTGCCCGACGTCGCGGAACCCGGCCCGCCGAGCCCGATGCCACCCGCCCGCACGGACGACGCCGACGCCACACCACCCATTCCCGTCACCCACCGGGAACGTCCACCCGTGACAGAACGCCCGGCAGCCGGCCCGATGCCACCCGCCCGCACGGACGACGCCGACCCCACACCACCGATCCCCGCCACCCACCCGGAGACATCGCGCCCGACGCTCCATCCGGCGGG
>CALMEC010000454.1 GCA_937862675.1 uncultured Actinomycetes bacterium | reverse complement strand
TGCCGGGCCCGTCTCCTGGTAGTAGCCCTCCACGGACTTCGGCAGGTCCAGGTGGGCGACGAACCGCACATCCGGTTTGTCGATGCCCATGCCGAACGCGATCGTCGCGACCATCACGACGCCGTCCTCACGGAGGAATCGCGCCTGGTTGCGCGCGCGCGTCCGGGTGTCGAGGCCAGCGTGGTAGGGGAGGGCTGTGACGCCGTTCTCGGAGAGCCACTGCGCGGTGCGCTCGACGGAGGCCCGGCTGAGGCAGTAGACGATGCCGGCGTCGCCCGGGTGCTCCGTGCGGATGAGCTCCAGCAGCGCGTCCCGTGCGTTCCTCTTCGGGACGATGCGGTACTGGATGTTGGGCCGGTCGAAACTCGACACGAACACGCGCGCGTCGCCGAGTGCCAGTCTCGTGGCGATGTCGCCTCGCGTTTCGACGGTCGCCGTCGCGGTGAGGGCGACCCGCGGCACGTGGGGCCATCGTGTGTGCAACACCGACAGGCCGAGGTAGTCGGGCCGGAAGTCATGCCCCCACTGACTGACGCAGTGCGCCTCGTCGATGGCGAAGAGCGCGATCCGCGCGCGGTCGAGGAGTTCCGCCGCCACCGGCAGGCGCTCCGGGGCCAGGTACAGGAGGTCGAGATCGCCGGCCAGGAGATCACGTTCCACGGCGCGGCGCTCCTCGACGGACTGCGTCGAGTTGAGGAACGCGGCACGCACCCCGAGCTGGCGGAGTGCGTCGACCTGGTCCTGCATCAGCGCGATGAGCGGACTGATGACGACACCCGTTCCCTCCCTCACGAGGGACGGGACCTGGAAGCAGAGGCTCTTCCCGCCGCCCGTGGGCATGAGCACGATGGCGTCGCCACCGCCGATGACGGTGTCGATGATCTCGGCCTGCTGACCGCGGAACGTCTCGTATCCCCAGACGTGCTTCAGCACGTCGGGTGCGGACGTCGCCCGGGATCCGGAGTCCACGGAGCCGTCCGCGGTTTCGGGCGGTGTCCGGGCATCGATGGACGCCGGCGGCCCGTCCCCGGCATTTCGCATCGGATCGCTCACCGGATCACCCTACAGGCGCTCGCCGCGTGCTCCCTCCGCCCGGAAGCGGGACATACACCCGTCGCCTGCGGCGTGTGCGGGTGTCCGTCTGCGCCGCGCCGTCACGGGCGTGGTTCCCGGCCGCCGGACCGGTCCGCTTCGAGCCCATGGCCAGGCAGTACGGATCGGCCATCGCCGCACGACGATGCATGAGGCCGATTCCATACCGGACACCATTCAAATTCAATCGGTGTCCGACGATGGGTATCCGGATCCCCTTAACGTCGTGGCGACGTGCAGGAGGGAGGGGGGACGTGCGCGGCGTCGAACACCTCGCGTGCCTGTTCGCGGGCGATCGACGAGAAACGGGGGGACGACGCGTGACATCACGGTCGACCAGGGCTCATCCTCGCGGGTGCTCCTGCCGATGACTCTCTCAGAGATCGATGCCCGGACGTCGAATCGTCATCCGGGTCGTGTGCGACATGGCGATGCTGGTGTGGGAGCGGCCACCGCCCGATGCGGACGGCTCGCGGGGTGAAACCGAAAGGACAAGCTTTGATGGAAGACTCGAAGAAGCGCCGGCGCATGCCGTCGCCCTCGATGGCCGTTGCGGCCACCGCATTGTTCGTGGCGCTCAGCGGCGGTGCCGTCGCCGGAGTCGCGTCGAACCACGCGACCACGAAGAAGACCAAGGCACCCACGGTGACGACGGCCCAGATCGCGAACAACGCGATCACCTCGGCGAAGATCAAGAACGGTCAGGTCCTCCTCGCCGACCTCGGCGCCAACAGCGTCAACAGCCAGAAGATCGTCAACGGCTCGATCCAGGTCGACGACCTCAGCGCCGCTGCACGTGCCGCTCTGACCGCGCCCGCCAAGGGCGACAAGGGCGACACCGGTGCCAAGGGCGACAAGGGTGACACCGGTGCCAAGGGCGCGGCGGGTGCCGCCGGCGCCAAGGGCGAGGCCGGCGCGACCGGTCCGGCGGGCCCGGCGGGGCCGGCGGGGGGGGGGGGGGGGGGGCGGCCCCCGGGGGGGGGGGGGGGGGTGGGGGCGGGGGGGGGGGGGGCGGGGGGGGGGGGCGGGGGGGGGGGCGGGGGGGCCGCAGGGTGACCCCGGTCCGGCAGGTCCGGTGGGTGCCGACGGGGCGGTCGGTCCGGCGGGTCCGCAGGGTGACAAGGGTGACACCGGCGAGGTCGGTCCGACCGGAGCGACCGGCCCCGCAGGTCCGGCCGGTCCGACGGGTGCCGCCGGTACCGCTGTCGGATATGGGCGTGAGGTCGCGACGAGCGTCAACTTCTCCACCAGCAACACGAACGTGGCCACCATCACGGGTGTCCCCGCCGGCAACTACATCGTCACGGCTGTCACCCGGGCCGCGTCGTCCTCCAATATGAACCTGCGGACGGTCGACTGCGTCCTGAACGGAGGCACCAGCAGTGGCCAGGTGTCGGCGTCCACCTCAGGCGCGCAGGTCACTGTGACAAACGCGGTGAACCTCGCCTCGGCCGGAACGATCTCGTTCCAGTGCAAGGCCAGCGGGACGGGCGGTACCTTCAGTGCCAGCAAGATCACCGCGGTCCAGGTCACCAGCCTGGGCTAGCGCGACCGATCTGACAGAACGACCGCGAGGTCGTCGGATGTTCCGTTCCGGGGTGGTGGGCCGAGAGCTCGCCACCCCGGAACACATTTGAAGGGCGCGACGTGAGTCGTGCCGGAGCAGGATCTCGCGCGAGATCGGCGCTGTCCGGACTCCCGGAGGGCTCATGATGCGGCGTAAACCGTGCCCCGCCGATGAGGGCGATGGGAATCGATGTGCCTCGGCTCAGGTCTCCGTCACACCCCTCACGCCGGCCACGAACGCGGCCATGAGACCGGGATCCTTCCGGTCGCCGGTCTGCGTGACGCCCGTGATGACGTCGACGCACGCCGGGCGGACGGCCGTGACGGCCCTGGCGACGGTCTCGGGGGTCAGTCCTCCCGCCAGGACCACAGGGACGTCGATCGCGTCCACCACGGCCGCGGCGATCTCCCAGTCGAACGCGTGACCCGTGCCGGCCGGGCGTTCGGCGCTGTGGGAGTCCAGGAGGATCTCGGACGCACCCGCGTCGACGAAGCGCCGCGCCGTCGCGATCCAGGTGGACGCCCGGCCGATCGGCTCGCCCGTGTGCGCACGGAGGGCCTTCAGCACCGGGATGCCGGTCGCCGCGACCGCCTCGACGACATCGGGGGGCTCGTCCGCGTGCAGTTGGATCAGGGTCGGTCCCGTGCGCCGGATGATCTCCAGGAGCGTGTCGGCGTTGCCGCCGACGACGGCGACCGTGGCCACGTCGTCGGGGACACGCGCCATGAGGGATGCCGCGGTGTCGATGCTCAGGTTCCACGGGACCGGGAGCGGATACTCCACGACGAAGCCGAGGCGGTCCGCCCCGGCCTGCACCGCCGCGTCGGCATCGTCGGGGTGGGTGATGCCGCAGATCTTGACCAGCGTCACCGCGGCCAGCCGATCGCCACCAGCTCCCGCACCTTCGCGGTGGGGTCGTCCGCCTGGAGGATCGCCGTCCCGACGAGCACCGCGTCGGCTCCGGCGTCGCGCGCACGGCGGGCGTCGTCGGCCGTCGAGATCGCGCTCTCGCTGAGAAGCGGAGCATCCTGCGGGACCGCCTCGGCCAGACCCTCCGTCCGTCCGACGTCGCCGTCGTCGGTCTCGCCGATCGCGATGTCGCGATTGTTGATGCCCACGATGCTGGGGGCGATGCCCATCTCGCGGAGGCGTCCGATATCGGCGTCGGAACCGACCTCGACGAGTGTCTCCAGCCCGGAGTCGAGGGCCCGCGCGTGGAGGTCCGCGAACCCCTCGGGATCGAGCATCTTCACCGTGAGGAGCAGCACCTGCGCGCCGGCCTCCACCGTCGTGTCGACATCCACGGTGGAGCGGGGGAAGTCCTTGCGGAGGATCGGCAGGCCGGTCACGCCCCGGATCCGGCGGATGATGTCGACCGAGCCGCCGAAGTCGTGCGGCTCGGTGACCACCGAGATGCCCGCGGCGCCGCCGGCCTCGTATGCCCTCGCCAGGTCGACGGGATCCCGTCCGCGAAGGAGAGGGCCCTCCTTCGGCGAGCGCACCTTGATCTCCGCGATGACGGGCATGTGACCGGCGCGCTGACGGGCACGGATGCTGTCGACCATGCCGGTCATGTCAGAGGGCGTTTGAGGCCTCGGCGATCTCCTCGAGCTTCCGTGCCGCTGCTCCGGACTCCAGCGTCTCGCGTCCCAGCGCGATGCCCTTCTCCGGGCTGTCGACGAGGCCGGACGCGTAGAGGGCGAACCCGTTGTTGAGGAGCAGGAAGTCGCGCATCGGTCCCTCCTCCTCGCCGGCGAAGATCCGGCGGATGACGTCCGCGTTGTACTCGGGCGAACCGCCCTGCACGTCCTCCAGCGAGCAGCGGGAGAAGCCGAAGTCCTCGGGTGCGATCTCGTAGCGATCCACGGAGTCGCCCCGGACCTCGGCGACCGAGGTCCGTCCCAGCAGGGAGATCTCGTCCAGGCCGTCGAGCCCGTGGACGACGATCACGTGCTTCATGTCGAGCTGGGCGACGACCTCGGCGACCATCGGGACGAGGCCCGGCTGGTACACGCCCAGCAGGTGGCGGGGCGCCCCGGCCGGGTTGATGAGCGGGCCGATGATCGTGAAGAAGATCGTCTTGATGCCGAGCGCCTGCTCCGGGAAGAACACCTTCAGCATGATCGGGTGGAACGCCGGCGCGTAGAGAAAGCTCCAGCCCACCTGCTCGATCAGCCGACGACCGTCGTCCGGGGCGATCTCGACCTTGATCCCCAGCGCCTCCAGTGCGTCCGCGCTCCCGGACGAGGAGGAGATGCTGCGGCTGCCGTGCTTTGCGACGGGCGCGCCCGCGGCGGCCGTCAGGATCGAGTTCGCCGTGCTGACGTTGAACGTGGTCAGCCCGCCGCCGGTGCCGCACATGTCGATCAGGTCCCCGTCCACCTCGGGCTCGATCTGCACGCAGTTGGCGCGCATTGCACGGGCGATGTAGGCCACCTCGTCGATGCTGGGGCCCTTCATGAGGAGGGCGACGAGGAAACCGGCGATCTGCGCCTCGGTCACCGTGTCGTCGCGCATCGCCTCGACGAAGTCCACGACCTCGCGTTCGCTGAGGTCCTGATTCTGGGTGAGCTTGGCGAGGCTGCTGCGGTAGAGCGTGGACACGGATCCCTCCTAGAACTTGTAGGTGCGGAACGCCATCAGCGTCTCGGTGTCAAGCACGCCCTCGATCTGGCCGAGCTTCTCGGTGATGACCTCGGCCATCAGCTCGTACTCCTCGACCTGGACCTTGACCACGAGGTCGTACGGCCCGGTCACGGAGTGGACCTCCGTGGCCTCGGGAACCTGACCGATCGCGCGGGCGACGCGGGCGACCTCACCCCGCTCGGTGTTCATCAGGACGATCGCTGTCACCATCATGGCCTCCTCGATGCCGGCATACCGTCATTCCACAGCAGTCGGGGGCGTAACGCAAGGATTCCGCCACACCGACGCGTCCCCGGGTCGGCCTGCCGCGGGCGCCGGGTAGCCTTCGGCGAATGGCGATCCCCGTGTCCGTCCTCGATCTCGCCCCGGTCCCGTCCGGGAAAAACCCGGGCGACGCGGTCCGCGCCACCATCGATCTCGCGCAGCTGGCGGATCGGCTGGGCTACGAGCGCTACTGGCTGGCCGAGCACCACAACACGCCGGGCATGGCCTGCCCGGCGCCGGAGGGCATGATCGGCCACGTGGCGGCGGCCACCACCCGCCTGCGCGTCGGCTCGGGCGGCATCATGCTGCCCAACCACAGCCCGCTGCACGTGGCGGAGGCCTTCCGTCTCCTCGAGGTGCTGCACCCGGGGCGCATCGACCTCGGGCTCGGCCGCGCACCCGGGACCGATCCGATCACGGCGCACGCACTGCGCCGGGGGGTGCCCAGCGAGGACTTCCCGCACCAGCTGGCCGAGCTGCTCGCGTTCGCGGACGAGGGCTTCCCGGACGACCACCCGTTCCGCCACGTGCGGGCGGAGCCCTCCGAGGTCGTGCTGCCGCCGATCTGGATCCTGGGGTCCAGCGAGTACGGGGCGTCCGTCGCCGCCGCCTTCGGCATGGGGTTCGCATTCGCCCGGCACATGAATCCGCGCGGAGCCGTGTCGGTGATGGCCCGTTACCGTGACGAGTTCCGCCCGTCAGGCCACCTCGCCCGGCCGTACGCGATCCTCGCGGTGTCCGCGATCGCGGCCGGGGACGAGGCGGAGGCCCGTTCCCTGGCGATGTCCATGGGACTCGGCGTCGTCCGGATGCGCCAGGGGCGTCCGGGCAAGCTGCCGAGTCCCGCGGAGGCGGAGGCACATGCCTGGAACGAGGCCGAGTCGGACCAGCTCCGCCGATATCTTCGGGCGCAGGTGCTGGGGAACGGGCCGGAGGTGGCCGCGCGGCTGACCGGACTCGCCGGAGAGACCGGCGCCGACGAGCTCATGGTGATGACGCTGGTCCACGATCACCAGGCACGCCGGCGTTCCTACGAGCAGATCGCCGCCGCCATGGGGCTCACGCCGTGGGCGGCCCCGTCGTCCGCCGGATAGCCAGCGCCACCGGCAGCTCCCGCGGGACCGTGGAGATCTCGCCCGAGATGCTCTCGATGAGGATCGTCCCGGCGAGTTCTCCCATCGGGCGGTAGGGGACGACCACGGTCGTCAGGCCGACCGCGTCGGAGCCGGGGACATCGTCGATGCCGGCGATCGAGATGTCCTGGGGGCTGCGCAGGCCGACGCGGTGGGCGGCCTCCAGCGCGCCGAGGGCAAGCGCGTCGGACAGGGCGAGCAGGCCGGTGGGGCGGGGGGACACGGCCAGCGCCGCGCGTGCGACCGCCTCGCCCGCCGCCCGGTCGGGCCATCCGCCCTGCGCGCGGCTCTCGTAGACGACCACGTGGTCCGCGATGTCCTCCGGGACGAGGTCTCCCAGGCGATAGGCCAGTTCCGGGGTGGAGAGAATGGCGATTCGCCGGTGCCCGAGCTCCCGGAGGTGGCGGGCGAGCATCCCGACGGCCTGGGTCAGGTCGACCCGGACGTTCGGCCGGTCGTCCGGCTCGACGGCCTCGATGGACACCGAGTGGCCACGCGGTACGTCGCCGGCGGGCGGGCGGTAGCGGATGTATCCGTCCACGGGGAGATCGAGCGTCCGCCCCGCGATGACCAGGGACATGCCGGCGCCGTCGCACGCGTCGACGATCCCCTGGGTGATCAGCGTTCCCACCGGGTCCCCGAGGAGGTCACGGGCATCGGCGTCGCTCCACAGCGCGAGCATGCGCGTGCGGCCGAGGGCGAGGGTCCGCGCCGTCGGGTTGGGGCCCGCGTAGTCCAGGGCGTTCGCGGCCTCCAGGACGCGCTGGCGGGTCGGCGCCGCGACGCGCTGCGGATTGCTGAAGGTGTTGGAGGCGGTCCAGATGGAGACCCCGGCGGCCTGGGCGACGTCGCGGAGCGTTGGTGATCGACGCGAGTTGCCGGTGGACGCCATGGCGCGTATCTTGGCAGAACTAACGCGTTAGGAGCCGCATTCATCGAAAGGATGCGAAATCGTCGGCGGTGGCTTGTCGACGGTTGCCAGGAGGAGTAGGGTCCCCGCACCTAAACGGTTAGGCATTTGGGCATCTCGCAGGAAGAACAGGAGAACGACATGGCTCGACTCGAAGCACCGCAGCTGGTCACCGACAGCCGCATGCTCTATTACACGTGGGTCCCCGCCGACCCGGGCGCCGTCCGCGCCCTGGTCCCGGATGCACTGGAGATGGCGCCGAACAACCAGTGCTTCATCAACCAGTACGTCGTCGACAGCACCGATCAGACGTCGGGTTTCGAGGCCTACTCGCTGACGTACTGCGGCGCGGACCTCAGCGGCCATGACACACCGGACGGCAACGTCCCGGGGCGCTGGTGGACGCACTACTTCAACTCCAACGCCGACATGCGGGCGTACGCGGCGGAGCGCGGCGTGCCCGCCGGCGTCGGCGAGACGACCCTCGAGATCGCGAACGGGATCCTCACGGCGACCACCTCCACCGACGGCAAGCCGCTCATCCGCACCACGGCGCGCGTCGGGGACCCGGCCGTCTGGGGTGCCGGGCAGCTCCGCTACGTCACGGATGTCGAGGGCACCCTCACATCGGGTCTCTACCCGTTCAACGCGCACCTGGTGGACCCGTTCGAGGTCCTCTCGGTGGAGTTCCTGCAGTCGGACCACCCGGTCTACGCCCTGCGTCCGGCCGATCCGCTCGAGGTGACCTGGGGCTTCTACTCGCCCAAGGCCTCCTTCTGCTACCCCGGCGGCGAGGGCCCGCTGGCGACCCAGCCGTGACCGCCGGGCACCGGCGGGGGCGCCGCCGGAAGCGCGGGCGCGGGTGCGACCGAGCCCGAGGCGGCATACGGATCGAATGCCGGCGGTGGGCCGACGGCGGCTGGTGAATAAGCTGGGGGCGGCGCTGCCGTGTAAGGCGCGGGCGCGATAGGTGCTGCTTGTGGAGCTGCGTAAGTCGGAGCAGTGTAGGAAGGCAGCGCTGGTGCGGGAGCCGGTGCGCCATATGGGGGAGCAGGAGCCGTGTACGAAGGCGCGGGCGCGCCG
>CALMEC010000453.1 GCA_937862675.1 uncultured Actinomycetes bacterium | reverse complement strand
CCGATGACCGAACCGGATGCGACGTGCGCGTGGTCGCCGATGACCGCCTCGTGGCCGATGATGGCGCCGGCGTTGACAATGGCGTCCACGCCGATCCGGGAGCCCACGTTCACGATCGCCCCCGCCAGCACCTGTGCGGCATCCGCGACATCCGCGCGCGACGAGACGATGGCGGCCCGGTGGACGATGGGCGGCAGGTCGAACCCCGCCCGCGCCAAGGCCTGGAAGACATGCCGGCGCGCGTCCGTGCGACCCACACCCCCCACCCCGACGAACGCCGCCGTGGCACCGGTCGTCCCCGGGGTCCGCTGCGAATCGAACGCCCCCAGCACGGAGATCCCGAGAACGGACCGGCCCGCCAGGCGGGGGTCGTCGTCGTACAGCCCGATGATCCGGAAACCGCCCATGACCGTGCGCACGGCATCGATGACGCACCGTGCGTGCCCGCCCGCACCGACGCCGATGATCGGCACCACCGCGGGATCCTCCATGTCCGGGACGGGCGTCTCGCCTCCGGAGAGGCTTCCACGTCGCGCGATCCGGTGCACATCGACTCCTTCCCGTGGCCTGGCGCCCATGCCCATTCCCCATCATACCAGTAGAGAATGGGACACAAATACCGGAATGACAAGAGTGTTTTGTGTATATTGGGAGCCCCCAACGGACGAATCACGCACAGCGACGGAGGAACACATGGCACTGCAGATCGGACAGACCGCACCGAATTTCCAGGCTCAGACGACCGAGGGTGAGATCGACTTCCACGACTGGCTCGGCGAGTCGTGGGGCGTCCTGTTCTCCCACCCCAAGGACTTCACCCCCGTGTGCACCACGGAGCTCGGACGCCTCGCGGTGCTCAAGTCGGAGTTCGATGAGCGCGGCGCCAAGGTCGTGGGCATCTCGGTCGACCCCCTGGACCGTCACGCGGAGTGGGCCAAGGACATCGCCGACGTGGCGGGCGCCGAGGTCAACTACCCCCTGATCGCGGACACCGACTACACCGTCTCGAAGCTCTACGACATGCTCCCGGCGGACACCGCCGGCGACGCCTCGGCGCGCACGCCCGCCGACAACCAGACGGTGCGCAACGTCTACATCATCGGCCCGGACAAGAAGGTCAAGCTCGTCCTCGTGTACCCGATGTCGACCGGTCGCAACTTCGACGAGATCCTTCGCGTGATCGACTCGCTCAAGCTGACCGCCGAGCACCAGGTCTCGACGCCGGCGGACTGGAAGAACGGCGACAAGGTGTTCCTCGCCGGCTCCATCTCGGACGAGCAGGCCCGTGAGATCTACCCCGACGGCTGGGAGCAGCCCAAGCCGTACATCCGCGTCGTGCCGCAGCCGGGCGCAGCGAACGGCTCGGCGTCATGAGCGTCACCGCCGAACTCCTCGGGAACGCCGAGAACTACCGGGCCTCGTTCGACAAGGGTGACCTCCCGCTCCCCCCGGGGCGGAAGATCGCGATCGTCGCCTGCATGGACGCACGGCTGAACCCGTACGGACTCCTCGGGCTCTCCGAGGGCGACGCACACGTCATCCGCAATGCGGGCGGCGGCGTCACCGAGGACGTCATCCGTTCGCTGTCGATCTCGCAGCGGCTGCTGGGCACCGAGGAGATCATCCTCATCCACCACACCGACTGCGGCATGCTGACGTTCACCGACGACGACTTCCGATCGGGCATCGAGAAGGAGACCGGCATCCGCCCGTCCTGGGCGGCCGAGGCCTTCCCCGATCCCGACGCGGACGTCCGTCAGTCGATCGCGCGGATCACGAACAGCCCGTTCATCCCGATCCGGGACCGGGTGCGCGGATTCGTCTACGACGTGCATGACGGGAGCCTGCGCGAGGTCGTTTAGCACCGGCATCGCGCGGCATGTCGCCGCACCACTCGACGCCTCGGTCGAGCCCGCCCCGCGGGCATCTCGACCGGGGCGTCGCCCATTTCCGCCACGGGGCACGCCACACGCAGACCCCGTCGCGGCGCGGCGCCCGCCCCCGGCCGCACCGCATCCGACGGATGCCGACACGGGGCAGGTTGCCGCGGCATCCGCGGGACCGCCCCGCGCGGTCCGCAGTCGTTCGGTCCCGGCCGCCGGGGAGGGAACCGAAACCGGTGGCGGCCTTGACAGGCGCCGCCCCATCGTTAAATATGTGAAACACAATGGTAATTACCGACTATTGCATTCCTTCGGCGCACACGAAGGATCGTCCGCACGCCGTCCGCCGTCACGCGACGCCGGACGGCCACGGCGGAACCGCCTCCCCGCCGTCGCCCCCGCCCGTTGCGTCCCCGCCGTCACCGGGCGCCGGCCGGCGTCCGGTGATCGCCGTCACGATCGGCGTCGAGCAGGCGCAATGGGGAGCCGGATGGGACGGCCACGCCGCCATCCTCCCCATGGACTACGTGCGTTCGGTCCGTGCGGCGGGCGGGCTGCCCGTCCTCGTACCGCCCGATGAGGCCCTGCAGCGCCACCCGGACGAGATCCTCGACATCGCCGACGGCGTGCTCTTCGCCGGCGGCGCCGACATCCACCCCGACGCGTACGGTCACGTGCCGTCCACCCACTTGGAGCCCGTGGACCCCGTCCGCGACCGCGTCGAGCTGGCCGTCATGCGGCGCGCACTGGAGCGCGACATCCCCATCCTCGGCATCTGCCGCGGGTTCCAGCTGCTCAACATCGCGAGCGGCGGGACGCTGCACCAGCACCTGCCGGACACGCTGGGACACGATCACCACCGGCGGCGGGTCGGGACCTTCGCCGGCAATCATCATCCGGTGACCATCGCCTCGGGATCGCGGATCGCCGTGATGGAGGGGGCCTCGACGATCGAGCGTGCGTCCCACCACCACCAGGGCGTCGACACCGTGGGCACCGGAGTCCAGGTGACGGGCCGATGCACGCTGGACGACCTGCCCGAGGCGATCGAGCTGACCGATCGGTCGTTCGCCGTCGCCGTCCAGTGGCATCCCGAGGTGGAGGCCGAGTGCACGCCGATCCGTGGACTGGTGACCGCGGCACGAGAACGCGCCCCGAGGGCAGGCGCGCGATGACACGACGAATGCGGAACGTGGTGCCCGTCGGCACCACCGGCGGGCACCGTCGTCGATGTCATATCGACATGATCATCTGAGGGGCCGTGTGGCCCCTCGACGCGCATCCGCACCGTCGACCCCGAGAAGAGCAATGAGCCCGAACGACTCCCGTACCCGCCGCAGCATCACCCGCATCAATTCACGCTCCATGCTGGAGCAGGCCATCCGTCGATCCGATCTCCGCGAGATCGAGATCTCCTGGCCCGATCACCGGGGACACGCGCGTGGACGCCGCCTGCCGGCGAACGCGTTCTCCGGCCGCGTCCTCGACGCCGGTGTGAAACTGGAGGACGGCACGTTCACCCGATCGGACGCCGCCACCCCCACGGAGGCGTCCGCCCTCGCCGTCCCCGACAGCGTCACGTTCCGTCGTCTCCCCTGGCGCGAGGCCACGGGTCACGTCATCGCGGACATCGTGGACCGGGACCGCGAGATCGTGCCGACCGCGCCGCGCAGTGTCCTGCACCGTGTGGTCGACGGGCTCCGTGCCCGGGGACTGTCCGCATCCATCCGCGTGACCCTGGAGGGCTACGTCCTCGACGAGCACGGTCGGCCCCTTCCCGGGGAGGGACGCCGCGACTCGCTGGTCGAGGCCAACCGGCTCACCTCGCTGCTGGAGCCGCTGACCTCCGGGCTCACCGGCTTCGTGCCGGTCGCCGGAGCCGCGACAGCCGACGGGCCCGGCCAGTTCGCGATCACCCTGGCGGACGCGTCGCCCGTCGAGGCCGCCGACGACGTCTTCCGGCTGGTCTACGCACTGGGCGAGCTGGGCCGGCGGACGGGCACCGCCGTCACGCTCGTGCCGCCGGCGGACGCGGAGACGCTGCCTCCCGCCACGATGCATCTGCAGGTGGCCGTCTGGAGCGACGATCAGCCGGTGTTCGGCTGGGGCGCGCATGCAGCCGCCGGCGTCGCACAGCGCGTGGCCGACAGCGTCCGCGCGCACCTCCCCGCGCTCACGCTCTTCGGCGCCCCGTCGCGTGCGTCGTACGCCCGCGACGGCGAATCCGCCCATGGAATCGATCCGGTGACCTGGGAGGCCGACCCCTCCTCGGTCGACGACGTGCCGCTCCACGAGTGGCCCGCGGCGGCGCGCATCGGGCTCCGAGTGGCCGCCGACGCCGAACCGCACTGGGCGGTCGCCGCCCTCCTCGCCGCTGTCAGCCTCGGCCTGGACCCCGATCGCCCGGTTCCGTCCCCCGTGACCGCACCGCCGGCGTCCCTGGCCGATGCTGTCGATGCCGCCAGTGAGGACACCGCCCTCATAGCGATCCTGGGCCGCGACGCGGTGGCCGCCTATGCCTCACGCCTGCAGACGGACTGGTTCCGCACCGCGGACGCCGCGCCACGTGTCGGGGCGGTGGACGAGGGCCGACCGGCCGGCTGAGTACGCGTCGTCGCCCCGCGGCTCGGCGGATGCGTCACCAGGTGATCGGATCAAGCCGTCCGGTGATCGTGACCGCTTCTTCATCGAGCGCCCCACCACGAGATCGTCGCGCGTCGTAGGGTCCGCACGGACAACCGACGCGAGGACGAACCGATGAGACGAGCCGCCGACACGCGTAACCGGAGCCGCGCACCACGTGCCCGTCGATCGCTCTCCGTGGGTGCGGTGATGGCCGTGATCGCCCTTCTCGCCGGTTGTGGAGCCACCGACTCGCTCCCCACCTCGACCGGCACGGGTCAGGGCACCGACGTCATGACGGCAGAGGTGGACACGACGTTCACGGACACCACCGACACGACGTTCACCGACACGACCTCGACCGTCTCTGTTCCGCCCGCGACCTACGCGGATGCCGTGAGCCTCGTGGACGACGGCACGAGCTTGGACGGCACGGACACGTTCAGCTCCAGCGGATCGGACATCTACTGCGTGGTGGGAGACACGCCGGACGTCACCGCCTGCGAGACGTCCGGAACGCGCTTCCCGCCGCCGGCGGGCGAATGCGCGTTTCCGGACGGACCGAAGGACGTCGGACGCGTGCAGTTCGGTGAGGACGGCCGGCCCGAAGCGATCTGCAACTCCGACACCATCCGCAGCGGCGCCCCGGCGCCGCGCGCCGAGACCGGCGACGTGGTGAGCTCGCCCAGTGGCGACCGCGAGTGCGTGACGACCGAGGGCGGCGGCGTGGTCTGCATCGATCGCGCAACGGAGACGGCCTTCTTCATCGACGGGGACGGATACCGCCTGATCGACGGCTGACATCGCGCGCGGAACGGACATCCGCCCACGGATGCGGCGGGGGGAACGGCCGCGACCGTATCGCGCGTGAGACGATTCACGGCGTGTCATCCCACGAGACCGGAGGGCCCTCTCCATGCGCGTGATCATCGTCGGCGGCGGAATGGCCGGGCTCGTCCTCGCCGGCGGGCTCGCGCGACGCGGAGTCGCACCGGTCGTCCTCGAACGCAGCCCGGCCGGCACCGTCGTCCCGGGCCCGATCATGCTGCCCTTCCAGGCGTACGAACCGCTGTCCGACCTGGGGATCATGGATCACGTGCGCCGCGACGGGGACCCGGTCCCCCCGTTCCAGGGGGACGACCCCGTCGCATACGGCATCGGACGGGAGTACCTACTGGAGCGTCTGCGCGAGGACATCGACGTCCGGTACGGGTCGACGGTGAGCGGCCTCAGAACCGACGGCGACCGGGTCGTCGGTGTCCGCGTGGACGGGACCGCCGGGACGATCGAGATGGAGTCCGACCTGGTGGTGGGCGCGGACGGGACGCTTTCACCGGTGAGGACCATGGCGGGCTTCCCGGCAGAGGTGTATCCGTTCGACACGGGCGCCATGTCGTGGCGCAGCCCGGTCCGGGCGAAGGAGGCGTTCGCGATCCACTTCCTGCCCGACGGACGCCAGGTCACCCTGCTCACCTGGCCCGGGGGTACCGCCGGAAGCTGGCAGATCCCGCACCCCGAGGGCGGCGCGGACGAGGCGCTCGCACCGGGCTTCGATGCATATCGGCGAAGCTTCGCGAGGATGCTCCCGGCGGCCGCCGAGGCGCTGGAGGCGGCCTCGCCGGACGACTGGTTCTACCGTTCCGGCCAGGGCGTGCGCTGTGACGTCTGGTGGCGACCGGGGGTCGCGCTGATCGGCGAGGCCCTGCACGCGTTCAACCCGGAGGCGGGCATCGGGTCCGGACTGGGCATGGGGGACGCCCAGGCCCTCGCGATCGCCGTCGCCAACAACCCGGACGACGCCGACGCCGTCTGTCGCGAATGGGAGCACTGGCGACGTCCCGCGGTGGCCCCGTATCTGGCGATGGGGAGCCAGGCGGTGCGCGTGGTGCGCGGCGGAGAGCCCCGGCCGGAGGAGACCTGGCCACCGTCCGCCGGCGGGCCGGCCGCCTGAGCCGCGAGATGCGCCTCACCCCGATCATGACCACGCTGGCCTACATCGTCCGCGACGGGTCGGTGCTCCTCTGTCATCGCATCGCGCGTCAGACCGACATGCAGCACGGCAAGTACAACGGCATCGGCGGCCACATCGAGCGCGACGAGGACCCGGTGACGTGCATCCGACGCGAGATCCGTGAGGAGACCGGGCTCCAGGTCACCGATCCGCAGCTTCGCGGGACGATCAGCTGGCCCGGGTTCGGGCCGAACGGCGAGGATCACTTCGCCTTCGTCTT
>CALMEC010000452.1 GCA_937862675.1 uncultured Actinomycetes bacterium | reverse complement strand
TCGCCGCATGGTTCCCGGACCGCAGGACCTCGGGTACCTCCCAGCCGCGGAACTCCGCGGGACGCGTGTAGTGCGGGTATTCGACCCGTCCGCCGAGCCCCGTGGAGAAGGACTCCGCATGAAGGCTCTCCTGGTTGCCCAGGGCACCCGGGATCTTGCGCGTCACGGCGTCGACGACGGCCATCGCGGCGGTCTCCCCACCCGCGAGGACGAACGGGCCGAGGCAGATCTCATCGTTGGCCAGGTGGTCATGCACGCGGTGGTCGAAACCCTCATAGCGTCCGCAGAGAAGCACCAGGTCGTCCAGTGCGGCCAGCTCCTCCGCCACGGGATCCGAGAACATGCGCCCACGAGGGGTGAGGACGGCCACGCGGCGCCCACGCCGCACCTCCGTCGCGTCGACCCCGTACACCCGCTCGAGCGCCGCCGCGACGACATCGACGCGCAGCACCATCCCCGGGCCACCACCGAACGGCGCGTCGTCGACCTGCCCGGCCCGCAGCGGCGTGTAGTCCCGGTACGAGAAGCACCGGATCTCCAGGCCGGCGTCCCGGCCGGCGTTCTCCAGATGACGCGGCTGACGCATCCAGTCGAACCACTCCGGAAAGAGCGTGAAGACGTCGATCCTCACGAGGGATCCGAGTCCCCGGCGGCATCGGCCGGGATCGCACGCGGCCCGTGGAACGCGGGCCGGGCGAGCGTGGTCCGCAGAGCGTCGCGCCGTCCGGCGGGACACGACCGGTCGTTCCGTTCCCGTCTGCGCGACACGCACTGGAAGGACCGGTCAGGCATCTCCGCCCCCGAGGAGGCCGCGGCGGAGGACGATCCGGCGGTCCGGTGCCTGGACGGCGACGATCGCGTCATGGGTGAACGGGACAAGGAGGACATCCCCGTCCATGATGACCTCAAGTGACGGGTTCGCCGCACCGTCGTGGACCTCACCCACCGCCCCGATGTGCCGTCCGTCCTCGTCGACCACGGCCGAGCCGATCAGGTCGCGGACGTAGTACTCGTCCTCGTCCTCCAGATCGGCCAGACGATCGGCCCCGACGAGGAGCGCCCCGCCCACGACGGCGGCGGCGGCCTCGCGATCCGTCAGACCCTCGAACACGATCAGGAGGTGCGAGGATCCGTCCCGGATGCCGCGGAGGGTCAGGATGCGTTCGCCGGCGTCCCCCCGCACCGTGACACGGTCGCCCGGGTGCAGCGCCGCGAGGGTCGGACCCGTGGGGTACGCGCGGAGCTCCCCGTGCACACCGTGCGGCCGGCCGATCGTCGCGATGACGACCTGATCGTCCCTCCCCCGCTCCGCCACCTCGCTCACAGCGTTCCGCGGGCACCGACGGTCGCGCCGGCCGTCATGCGGCCATGCGAACGTCCGACGCGTGCTCGTCCGAGGGCGACGACGTCAGTCGATGATGTCGAGCGTGGCACGGACCCCCCGTGCACGACCGGCCGCCTGGGTCACGGCACGGAGGGCGTGTGCGACACGTCCGCCCCGGCCGATGACCTGGCCCCTCTCGTCCTCCGCCACCGTCAGCTCGAAGACCACACGATCGCGGTCCTCACGGTCGGCGACACCGACCTGGTCGGGCGAATCGACGAGGGCACGAGCGATCCGCGCAACCATCTCCGAGATGGCCGACCGATCGTCCATGGTCAGGCGGCGGCAGCCGCGGCGGCGGCGTCGGCCTCGGCGATCTTGATGAGCTTCGCGACCGCACTCGTCGGCTGCGCGCCCTTCTGGATCCAGTCCCGGGCCTTCTCGACGTCGATCTGGATCAGGGACGGCTCGAGCTGCGGGTTGTACCGCCCGATCGTCTCGATGTTGCGACCGTCGCGCGGCGAACGGGCGTCGGCGACCACCACACGATAGATCGCATTCTTCTTGCTGCCCACTCGGGCGAGGCGAATCTTGACCACGATGCTCCTACGTTGGAATTCACATACCGAACATTGACGACATTGACGGCATACGGCCGCCCTTGCCCAGTGTCTTCATCATCTTCTGCATCTGCTTGAACTGCGCAAGCAGCCTGTTGATCTCCTGGACGCTCGTCCCACTGCCGTTCGCGATGCGCTTGCGACGGCTGCCGTTGATGATCTCCGGCTTACGCCGCTCAGCCGGCGTCATGCTGAGGATGATCGCCTCCACACGCCCGAGGTGACTCTCGTCGATCTCCGCGTCCTTCAGCTTCTTCATCTGGGAGAACCCGGGGATCATGCCCAGAATGCCACTGATCGGGCCCATCTTCCGGATCTGCCGCATCTGCTCGAGCATGTCGTCCAGGGTGAACGAGCCGCCGCTCTTGAGCTTCTTGTGCAGATTCTCGGCGACATCCTTGTCGACGTTCTTCTCGGCCTGGCCGACCAGGGTGAGGATGTCCCCCATCCCGAGGATGCGCTGAGCCATCCGGTCGGGGTGGAAGGTCTCGAGCGCCCCCACCTTCTCGCCGGTCCCGACATAGAGGATCGGCTTGCCCGTGACCGCGCGGATGGAGAGAGCCGCTCCGCCTCGTGCGTCGCCGTCCAGCTTGGTGAGCACGACACCGTCGAAGTCGACCGGGTCCTTGAACGCCTGGGCGACCTCCACCGCGCTCTGTCCGGTCATCGCGTCGAGGACGAGCACCACCCCGGTGGGCTGGACGGCGTCCTTCACCGCGACGAGCTGACCCATCATCTCCGCATCGACCGTCAGACGTCCGGCGGTGCCGATGATGACCACGTCGCGAGCAAGACGGCGGGCCTCGCGGACGCCCCCGGTGGCCA
>CALMEC010000451.1 GCA_937862675.1 uncultured Actinomycetes bacterium | reverse complement strand
TCGAGGCCGAGCCGGGGGTCGAGAAGATCGTCCCCATCCTCAAGCCGTACAAGCTGGTGTCGCGCGAGTTCCGCCACGACGACCGCGTCCTGGAGATCGGGGGCCGGAAGGTCGGCGGCGAGAACTTCTGCCTCATCGCCGGTCCGTGCACCGTCGAGACCCGTGAGCAGACGCTGTCCACCGCACACACGGTGAAGGACGTGGGCGCCACCATGCTGCGCGGCGGCGCGTTCAAGCCGCGCACGTCGCCGTACACCTTCCAGGGGCTCGGCAAGGTCGCCCTCGAGATCCTCGCGGAGGCCCGTGAGGAGACCGGCCTTCCGGTCGTCACCGAGTGCATGGACATCCGTCAGCTCGACGACGTCCTCGAGGTCGCCGACGTCATCCAGCTCGGCGCCCGCAACATGCAGAACTTCGACCTCCTCCAGGAGGTCGGCAAGAGCGGCCGTCCGGTGCTTCTCAAGCGCGGCCTCTCCAACACGATCGAGGAGTGGCTCCTCTCGGCGGAGTACATCGCCAAGGAGGGCAACGACCAGACCATGCTCTGCGAGCGCGGCATCCGGACGTTCGAGACCGCCACGCGCTCCACGCTCGACCTGTCGGCCGTCCCGGTCGCCAAGAACCTGTCCAGCCTTCCGGTGATCGTCGACCCGTCGCACGCCGCGGGTAAGCGCGACCTCATCCTGCCGATGGCGCGGGCCGCCGTCGCCGCGGGCGCGGACGGCCTCATCGTCGAGGTGCACCCCTCGCCGGAGCACGCGCTCTGCGACGGTCCGCAGGCACTCCGTTCGGATACGTTCGCCGCGTGGGTCGCGGACGTCAAGCGGATCGTGGACGTGATGGGCAAGGTCATCGCCGGGGGCGAGCCCGTCGCCGCCGGCGTCGCCGGCTAGCAAGCGCGGTGACAGCGTCGGCCACGGTCGCGGTCGTCGGCATCGGGGTGATGGGCGGGTCCCTCGGACTCGCCCTCCGTCACCGCGCCGGTGTGGACCGGGTCATCGGCTTCGATCCGGACCCGGACGTCCGCCGGCGGGCACTCGAGCGCGGGGTGGTGTCGGAGTCCGCGGACAGCCTCCCGGAGGCCGTCGCCGAGGCCGGTGTCGTCTTCGTGGCCGCGCCCGTCAGCGCGACCGCCCGGGTGGCGCGAGAGGCCATGGAGGCGTCCGGCCCCGACTGCCTCGTCACCGACGTCGCCTCGTCCAAGGCCGGCATCCTCGCGGCGCTGTCGGCCGAGGAACGGAAGCGGTTCATCGGCGGGCATCCCATCTGCGGCTCGGAGCGCGGCGGGGTGGAGCACGCCCGGGACGGCATGTTCGAGGGTGCGACCTACTTCCTCACGCCCTCGGAGGAGACGCGGCCCGACCTCTACGAGCGCCTGCACCAGTTGATCGCCCGCATCGGGGCGCGGCCGTCGGCCATCGACGCCGACGCCCACGACCGGATCCTCGCCCTGGTCTCCCATCTGCCGCATGTGATCGCGTCCGCACTGATCGAGCAGGCGGCGTCCACCACGCCGGGCGGCCGCGAGGCCCTCCGCAGCGCCGGGCCGTCGTTCTCGGACCTCACTCGCGTGGCCGGTGCCAATCCCCCGCTCTGGGCGGACATCCTCACGGCCAACGCCGATGCGGTTGCGGACGCCATCGACGACCAGGCACGGCGCCTCTCGGACGTGTCCGCGCTGGTGCGACGCGGCGACCACTCGGCAATCGAGGCGTTCTTCCAGCGGGCTGCCGACGAACGTTCTCACTTGGGCGAGGTGCCGGACGCTCTCGCCGAGCCCTACCGGGTGGTCATCGCCCTGTCCAACCGTCCGGGGGCGATCTCGCAGGTGGCCACGGCACTGGGGCACGCGCACGTCAACATCGAGGACCTCCAGCTGCGTTCTGGTGTGGGCGAACAGGAGGGTGAGCTCTCCCTGATCGTGTCGGGCACCGAGGCACGGGATACCGCACTGGGCTGCGTGAGGGGCCTCGGCTTCGGCGTGCACGCGGAAGCGCTGGAGTA
>CALMEC010000450.1 GCA_937862675.1 uncultured Actinomycetes bacterium | reverse complement strand
GACGGTGAAGCAGGCGATCCAGGGCGAGGAGATTCTGTCCATCGCCATCACTCGCGTCGGCCCGTTCCCGCCGCGCATGTCGAATGTCGGCGTCGTGATCGATCTCGCCGTGCACGACATCGACCTGATCCGCTGGTTCACCGAATCCGACATCGTCGAGGTGCAGCCGCAGCTCTCAAGCGCGGTGGCGGAGCGCGAGGACATCGCGCTGCTTCAGTTCCGCACGGCTTCGGGCGTGCTGGCGCATATCAACACCAACTGGCTGACGCCGTTCAAGGCGCGCAACGTCACCGTCGCGACGCGGCACAAATACGTGCAGGGCGATCTGTTGACGCGGCAGGTGACCGAATGCTTCGGCTTCCAGCCCGACGGCAGTTATTCGATGCGGCACCTGCCGGTCGGCCATGACGAGCCGTTGCGCGCGGAGTTGATCTCCTTCCTCAACGCGGTGCGTTCGGGCACGGCGCCCGCCGTCACCGGCGACGAGGGTGTCGCCAGCCTCGAGATCGCGATCCAGTGCCTCGTCAATCCGGCCAAGCCCGCCGCCTCGACCGCGCGCAAGGGGCCGCGCGCCGTCGCCGGCTGATCGTCCATCCGACATTTTTCGAAACGCATCATGAACCAGCACATGCCACCCGAACCCGTGCCTCTCTTCGATATCGGCTCCCACCGCCCCCGGCCCCGGCCCGCCCTCGGCGAGGCAATTGCGCCCCCCCTCCGGCCTTTCACCACGACACCGGCCCCCGCCGAGGCATACGCCCGTCACGGTGCCGAGCACCCCCTGGGCGCCGGGTCGAAGGGGATCACGCACTTCGTCCCGACCGGGCTCTCCCGCGAGGAGGCGCTGGCACTGACCGAACGCATTCCCCCGGAGGTCGTGTGCGACACCGTCATCGCCGGCTCGCCGGACACCGTCGCGGGACGTCTCGCCGAGATGGCCGCCGCCGGCGCACGCCACATCCAGGTGGTCAACATGACGCCCCTGGCGTCACCGGACCTGGCCGCCGCCAGCGTCCCGCTGGTGGGCGAGACGATCACCGGGCTGCGACGCCTGACGGCCTGACGCCCCGCGGGGCCGCACCGGGGACGTCAGCACGACGAAGCCACGGGGTCCGCGTTTCCCTCGACGCCTCGGGCATCGGAGGACGGCCGGAGCGTGCGGTCCGCGTGTTAAGTGTCTGACACCAGCGCTGTCAGGCCGCCGGACCGGATCAGGTGGCGGCCAGGCTCCCGTCGAGCGCACTCGCGATCAGGGCACGGGTCTCGTCCCGGCCGAAGAGCGCCACGAACGACCCGAAACGGGGACCCGTCTCGGTGCCCAGGAGTACCTGGTAGAGCATGTTGAACCAGGCGCGCGACACGCCGGGCCGCTCGGGTGTCGCACCCTTCGCGTCGGGATCCTGGTAGCGCTCGATGGAACGGCCGACGTCGTACACGGCCGTCTGGATGTCGTCGCCGGTGGCGTCACCGGGAAGCTCCGCCAGCGTGCGGTCCAATGCGATGAGGGCTTCACGCTCCACGTCGTCGGGACGCCGGAAGGAACGGCCCGGCTTCACGAAGTCCTCGTAGTAGCGGAGCGCGTAGCCCACGAGTGCGTCCAGCCGGGGATGGGTCTCCGGGCTCACGCCGGGCGCGTAGCGCCGCAGGAACGCCCACAGCACGTCGCGGTCGTCGCTGTTGGCGACCGACACCAGATTGAGCAGGAGGGCGAAGGTGACCGGCGTGCGCCCCCCGCCGCCCAGGGGCTCGGGCTCGGGCGGATCCCCCGCATGGATGTGCCAGACCGGACTGGCCAGCCGCCGTTCCGGCGGGAGGCGGCCGTAGCCCTCCAGGTGCGCCAGGTATTCGTCGACCTGACGGGGGATGACCCCGAAGTGCAGGCGACGCGCCTCGCGCGGCTTGCCGAAGAGGAAGAGCTGCAGGCTCTCGGGGCTGGCATAGGTGAGCCACTCGTCGATGGACAGACCGTTGCCGCGGGACTTGGAGATCTTCTGCCCGTCCTCGTCGAGGAAGAGCTCGTAGATGAAGCCCTCCGGCGGCCGGCCGCCCAGGATCCGGACGATCTCGCCGGCAAGCTTCACGGAGTCCGTCAGGTCCTTCCCGGCCATCTCGTAGTCCACGCCGAGCGCGTACCAGCGCATCGCCCAGTCCGGCTTCCACTGGAGCTTGCAATGCCCGCCGGTGACCGGGGTCTCGAAGCGCTCGCCGGTTCCGGGGTCCGTCCAGACCAGAGTCGCGTCATCCACCCGCACCTCGTCGATCGGCACCTGCATCACGACGTCGGTGACCGGGTGGATCGGCAGGAACGGCGAATAGGTCGCCGCACGCTCCTCGCGCAGGGACGGCAGCATCACGGCCATCACCTCGTCGAAGCGCTCCAGCATGCGCCGGAGGGCGGGGTCGAAACGACCCGAGGCGTAGTACTCGGTCGACGAGGCGAACTCGTACTCGAAGCCGTACCCGTCGAGGAACTCGCGCAGCTTGGCGTTGTTGTGATGGGCGAAGCTCTCGTGACACCCGAACGGGTCGGGCACCCGGGTGAGCGGCCGGCCGAGGTTCTCGGTGAGGAGGTCCTGCCGGGGGACGTTCTCCGGCACCTTGCGGAGACCGTCCATGTCGTCCGAGAAGCACAGCAGCCGGGTGGGGACGTCCGACAGCGCCTGGAAGGCGCGACGGACCATCGTGGTGCGCGCGACCTCCTGGAACGTCCCGATGTGCGGAAGGCCGCTCGGTCCGTAGCCGGTCTCGAACAGGACCTCGCCTTCCGGCGCGCCGGAACGGGCGATGCGGTCGACCAGCTTGCGCGCCTCGACGAACGGCCAGGCGCGACTGGTCGTCGCGAACTCTCGGACCTCGTCGTCCATCGGCGTGCGTTCGGCCCGGACCGGCGGCGGCCGGGCCCCCGCGCCGGGCC
>CALMEC010000449.1 GCA_937862675.1 uncultured Actinomycetes bacterium | reverse complement strand
ACAGCAGCGGCGGCCCGAAGTCGCTCATCCAGGCCACCACGTCGTCCGACAACAGCGTCTATGCCCAGCTGACCTGCGACGTCGGTCCGGAGGCCGTCTTCCAGATGGCCAAGAAGATGGGCATCACGTCGATGGACGACACCGACCGGCACAACATCTCCCTGGGGCTCGGCGGTCTCCGTTACGGGGTCAACGTGCTCCAGATGGCACGTGCATACGCCCCGCTGGCGAACGGCGGCTACCGCGTCGACCTCCTCCCAATGACGCGCCTCAGCCGCGCCGGGGGCAAGTCGCGCGTCTTCCGGCCGAAGAAGACGAAGGTCCTGTCGGACGGAGTCGCGGCCGAGGTCACCAAGATCCTCCGCGCCAACGTCCAGGGCGGGACCGGGACCCGCGCCAACCTTTCCAACGTGCCGGTCGCCGGTAAGACCGGAACGACCGACGACGCCACGGACGTCTGGTTCGTCGGGTACACCCCCAAGTACGTCACGGCCGTGTGGATCGGATATCCGCAGACACGCGCCTCGCTGGGTGACCAGCAGGGCGGACGCGCACCGGCCTCGATCTGGGGCGACTTCATGAAGGAGGTGACGAAGGGCCAGTCCAACCAGTCGTTCCCGACACCGAAGGAGGCCTTCGTCCCGACCATCTCGTCCACCTACTGGACCGGGAACGGATCCTCGCTCTACTCACCGCCGAAGCCGGAGACGACCCCGTCCCAGGGATCCACCACGTCACCCGATACGGGTGGCGGCACCACCACGGGCGGCACGGGCGGAACCGGCGGAGGCACAGGAGGGACGGGCGGCACCGGCGGCACTGGAGGCACTGGAGGGACCGGGGGTACGGGCGGCACCGGCGGAACCGGCGGGACGACACCTCCCTGACGCCCATGACGGCAGCCCGGGGGGACGACGCCGGTGACGCTCCCCCCGCCCGGCGACGCTGGGCGGTGCGCGTCTACGCCCTCCTCTGGAGTCCGCGCACGGCGATGGTCGTCGCCGGGCTCATCACCATCGGCTTCCTCCTCTTCCTGCCCAAGGGGGAGGACGCGCCCGCTCACCTCTACCAGACGCAGGTGTGGCGCGAACACGGCTGGCGGTTCTGGGACAACAACTGGTACGCGGGCCGCTACAGCCAGATCAACTACAGCCTGATGTACTACCCGCTGGCCGCCCTCCTCACCACGATGGTGGTGGTGGTGGCGAGCGTGGCGACCTCCGCCGGGGTCTTCGCCCGGATCGTGACGCGGCAGTGGGGGGCATCCGCACGCCCCGCGGCGGCCCTCTTCACGCTCATGGCACCCGTGCCGGTCCTGACCGGCGCCTACCCCTTCATCCTCGGCCTCGCCCTCTCACTGTGCGCGCTCTCCGCGCTCCAGGGGCGGCGATGGTGGCTGACCGTGCTCCTCGGGGCCGCCGTGGCCCTGGCCCACCTGCTGGCGCTCCTGCTCCTCGTCTGCACGCTCGTCGGGCTGGCGCTCACCCACCGGGGGGTGCTGCGTCCCGGACCCCTCCGGCGCGTCGCGATCGCCTACGCCGTCATCCTCGCCGCCACCCTCATCCCGTGGCGGGCGTTCAGCACGCCCGGCGCCCAGTACCCGTTCCAGGTCTTCGACCTCTCGGTGCTGATCGCGTACTGCCTCGTCGGCGTCGCCCTCTGCTGGGGCCGCACCGAACTGCGCCCGCTCCTCGGCGTCTTCCTCGTGTACGGGCTCCTCGGGGTCGGGGCGTTCGTGGTGACGTCACCTCTCGGGGCGAACGCCGGACGTCTCCTGCAGTACCTCGGGGCGCCTCTCCTGCTCGTGCCGCTGACGCTGCGCGGATTCCGGCCACGGGCCATCGCGGCCGTCCTGCTTGCGGGAACGCTCACGTGGCAGCTGGCGCCGGCCGCGAAGGGACTCCAGCAGTCCCACTCCGTCCTGTCCTCGGACGAGGAGTTCTGGTTCCCGGTCGAGGCGTTCCTGGCCGAGCACGGCGACCCCAACCACCGTGTCTCGATCGTCGCGACCGACCAGCACTGGGAGGCCTTCTACCTGGCCCGGCAGGGCGTGCCGCTGACACGGGGCTGGTACCGGCAGGACGACTTCCCGGCGAACGCGGACCTCTACGGGACGCTGACACCCGCGATCTACCGCACCTGGCTTCACCGCATGGCGGTGAAGTACGTCTTCCTTCCGGAGGACACCCTCGACTACAGCGCGATGCAGGAGGCCGAACTGCTGCAGAAGGGGAACGTGCTTCCGCGGATCGCCGAGATCGGCAGCTGGACGGTGTACGAGGTGCCCGACGCCACCCCCATCGCGACGCCGGCCACGTCCATCACGGTGCGGGCGATCGACGGCGAGGGCGTGACCGTGTACGCGCGCAAGGCCGGCCGCTACCGGCTCCGCCTGCGCTACACGCCGTACTGGCGGGTGGTGCAGGGCGACGCGTGCGTCATGCCGACGGCCAGCTGGACGACGGAGCTGCGCGTCAGCAGTCCGGGGATCGTGTCCCTGCAGTTCCAGGTGGGGCTCTCGCGCCTCGTCCGCACCGTCCTCGGCCGTCCGGCCCGCTGCGCCCAGGACACGTTCATGGGCCCCCTGCCGGCCGGCCCGTCGACGGGCTCTAGTGGGGGCCGACCTTCGGTGCCCACTGAGGTCCCCCGAGCGTCCAGTCGAACGATGGGTGGAAGTCGTTGACGAAGAGCGCCCAGATGGTCCAGGCGATGATCGACACGAAACCGAAGAAGGCGCTGGTCCGATAGATCGTGAGGCATCCGACCATCCCGACCTTCCGTTTCGCCCACGGCCAGAACGGATCCGTCGGGAAGATCTCCTTCAGGAAGTAGGCCGTCGTCAGCATCCGCCAGCGGGTCAGCAGGAGCACCGCCCAGAAGGCGTCCCAGACACCGCCGAACGACGTGTAGTAGGCGACCGCGTCGAGACGTCTCCCCTCGTCGCCCACGTACTGCCAGACGTTCAAATGGACGTGGAGCGTGCTGAACGGGAAGAACAGCATGACCCGGGCGGAGTCGAGGGTGTCGGACAGGAAGTGCGCCCAGGCCCCGACGATGAACGAGATCGCCCAGATCCGGTGCTTCGAGAGCGCCCAGATGATGAGACCGACGATGATCGGGAAGAACAGCGTGTGCGTGAAGCCGACGCCGGGGAATCCGCGGTGGAACTGGATCGGGTCGTCGACCACCGGCTTCTTGCCGGCGAAGTCGAGTCCGTACACGGCCCATTTCGTGAAGATGTCGGGCGAGTAGGACCCCATCAGGCAGAACGGGATGCTGATGGCCGCACCGAAGTGCTTGCGGATCAGATAGGGCTCGAGGTCGTGTGCCGCCCAGCTCAACCGAAGCGCCTCATCACGACCGGCTGAAGGGCGGTGACGCACGCCACGAAGATGAGCGCCTGCCAGAAGCCGAGCAGGAACATCCAGGGGATGGTCACGCCGAGCGCGATGTAGATGCCGCCCGCCACGAGCCAGTGCGTCACGGCGACGACGCCCTGCCGCCGGCTGCGGTGCGCGACGTCCGCCGGGATCTCCGGAAGCTGTGGGTCGTCGGCGGAAGGCGGGTCGGGGGTGGGCACCGCGGGGCATCCTACCCCGCCGCGGCGGACCAGGATGCTCGCGGGATCGCGGACGCAGACGGGCTCGCAATGAACACCTGTCGCATACGCCCCCTCGACGAGTCGCGATTCGTCGACGGTGTCGCTCATCCTGGGCGGGACCACGGAATGCCGCAGGCCCTCACCGGCCTCGTCCCACTCGTCCCGGTTCGTTGCGGTGCCGTTAATGGTGCCAGGCACCATTAACGGCACCGCAGCACAAGCGCAACCGTTCCTTAACGTCCTCTTTCGCGGTCCGCGTCGGCGTTCCGCCCGTTGAGGATCCCGGGCTCCGGGCACTAGTGTCCGGAACGTGGACGCGCATCCCGACATCACGGTCCTGACGTGGAACCTCTTCCACGGGCAGGACGGTGCGCGGCTCGGTCCCACCGCGGGCTCGATCTTCCGGCGGACCCCGGTCGACGACGGCGAACGCGTCCATCTCAACCGCAAGTGGATCGACGAGATGGCGGATGTCATCCGCGATCAGGCGCCGACGATCGCCGCGCTGCAGGAGGTGCCGCCCCAGGCCGCGGCGCGGCTCGCGGAGCGCACCGGGATGCGGATGACCCGCAGCGTGATGCGCCCGCTGATCGGACCGCTCCGCCTGCGCGGATGGCTGGCGGACGGCAACCCGGACCTCTGGCGCACGCATGAGGGGACCTCGAACGTCGTCCTGTCCCACCCGGACTGGACGCCGATCGGCACCTGGAACATCCGGCACAACCCCCCGCTCTTCGTGCTGCGCGAGGGCCGGCGGCTGAGGCCGGGATGCCGCGAACGCGTCCACTGGCTGCTGGAGCCGCGCCGGATGATCGGGGTGCGGCTGCGGCACCGCGACGGGCGGACGCTGACCGCCGTCTCGCTCCACTGCCACAACTCCCTCGTCTGGGACGTCATCGCGACGGAGGTCCGCCGGATCATCCCTCTGATCGAGCGGCACCTGACCCCGGGCGAACCGGTCGTCGTGGCCGGCGACCTGAACTCCGCCGGATCACGCCACCCGGTGCTGCGCGCGTTCCTGGACGCCGGGTTCGCCGAGCCGACGCTCGACGACCTGGTCCTCGACCACATCCTGAGCCGGAACCTGGAGGTGGTGGAGCCCCCGGCGGCACTCGGCGAATCGGTCCGCCTCGTCCACGGCACCGTCGACGGCGCCCGGCGCGCCGTCCTGCTCTCCGACCACGACCCGGTACGTGCGATCTACCGGTTTCCCCCGCTCACAGGGGTGTGAGACCGGCTCAGGCGCGCGGGTCCAGGATGTGGCTGAGCCATCCGCAGGCGCTGGCGGCGATGGCCGCCAGCGCACCGGTGGCCAGGTAGAGCAGCCGGTCCGGGACCAGCTCGATCGGCGGCGGGTCCGTGACACCCTCCGCGACCAGGTGGCCGGTCGACCATCCCAGGAGGACCGCGGCCGACACGAGGAAGCCGACGGCGGCGACCCCGATCATGACCCAGACCTCGGGAGGCGCGATCCGGCGCCCGCGGCGCGACCGCACCACGATGCGCACGGCGCTGCCGGCGAGGACCACGGCCGCGGCGAACGCGATCCAGAGGCTCGGTGCGCCGGAGACGCCGGAGACGCCGATGGCCAGACCCGCCGGGTCGACGCGGAAGCAGTCCAGTAGCAGCGCCGTGCCGGAGAGCAGCGCCAGCGGGAACATCACGAAGGCGGGCGTGACGTCGTTCGTCATGATCCGATCCTCCGCATGACGATGACGCCGTCACGCCGGAACACCGTCCTGAACCGCCCTGACCGCATGATGTCCGTCACGGCCTCCTCGTACTCCGCCGAACGTACATCATCACCCACGTCGGGGCGCGAGCGGTCGACGAT
The DNA here is from genome assembly GCA_937862675.1 of uncultured Actinomycetes bacterium. Lineage (GTDB taxonomy): Bacteria > Actinomycetota > Thermoleophilia > Miltoncostaeales > Miltoncostaeaceae > CALMEC01. The sequence continues at coordinate 689 of CALMEC010000449.1, read as the reverse complement.
GACCCAGTCGGCGTCGGCCACCGTCGGAAAGGTGAGGATCCTCCGCCGGGCGGACAGGTGCCCGCCGATGCGGTTGCCCGCACTCACGACGGCGTCCGGAGGGATCAGGGAGACCGCCTCCAGAAGGGTGTCGCGATCCGGGGGCAGGGTGAACTGCTCGGCACGCACAATGGATCCACCGGGGACGTGACTCCAGAACGGCAGCGGCCCCCAGTGCCATCCGGACGCCACCGCCGCCAGGACGAGCACGGTCGATGCCGGAGACCAGCGAACCCGCGGGAACCGGCGGGACAGCCGCCCGTATCCGTCGATCGCGGCCGCCACCAGGAACGGCACCATGACGGCCCCGTAGTGGTATTCGATGGAATGCTGTTCCGGGCGGCTGGACAGGAGGTTCAGCACGAGCTCCGGGACCGCACCGAGTGCGAGGAGGGGTGAGAGGAGCGGCAGGAGCAACAGGGGGAGGAGGAGCGCAAGGACGTACGCCAGGCGATCGTGCGTCATCATCGTCTTAACGACGAGAACCGGATCGGTCACCATCGTCCGCAGAAGACCCCCGGGGGTCGACCCGAGGGCCCCGTAGCGGTCCTCCCCGATGCTCGTGCCACCGGCCGGAGCGAAGGCCGGGATGACCACGGCCACCGCGACGACGACGAGGCCGGTCATGATCGGCAACTCCGGCATTTGGC
>CALMEC010000448.1 GCA_937862675.1 uncultured Actinomycetes bacterium | reverse complement strand
GCGAGCATCACCCCCAGCGTCTGCACCGTGATCGGGACCGAGGACCCCGGCACGCTGATGGCGGGGGTGAGACCGAAGACGGCGACGAGTGCGGCGAATACGGCGATGCGGGCGATGCGCGGTCCGGACATCCGGGATCCTCCGGGACGGGTGGAGCACGAGGACTGACATGTCGTCACGCCACGTGATGAGCAGGCGTGACGATACTGGATCCACGCCCTCCCGGCCAGGGCCGGTCACCTCGCCGATCACGAGCGGCCGCAGCCGCGAGCGGCGGAGACGAATAGAGTCCGCAGCCATGACGAGTGCTAACCAACGACGCGCCGCGGTCCTCGAGGCCGTCGCGCGCGCCGGAGCGGGCGGTGTCAGCGGGGAGAGCATCGCCGCGCGCCTCGGCTGCTCCCGCGCCGCCGTCCATCGCCATGTGGAGGCGCTCCGCCGCGAGGGCATCGCGATCGCCGGCGTCCACGAGGGCTACGTCCTGGGTCCGGAGTCCGACCCGGTCATCCCCGCGATCGTCGAGGAGGCCCTCTCCCCGCCCGTCGCCGGCCCCGTCCGCTGGGTCCGCTCCACGGGCTCGACCAACGACGACGTTGCCGCCGCCGCCCGGGAGGGCGCACCGGAGGGCCTCGTCATCGGCTCCGACGTCCAGACGGCCGGCCGGGGGCGCCGCGGACGCGCCTGGGTGACGGATCCCGACGACGCGCTCCTCTTCTCCGTACTGCTCCGGCCGCGGGTCGCCGCGATCGATGCGGGCTTCCTCCCGGTCCTGGTCGCCGTCGCGGTGGCCGACGCCGTCCATCCGGACGCGCGGATCGTCTGGCCCAACGACGTCATCGTGGACCGCCGGAAGGTGTGCGGGATCCTCTGTGAATCCGCGGCCGACGAGTCCGGGGTCGCATGGGCCGTGGTCGGCATCGGCGTCAACGTGAGGGGCGCACCCGACATCGCAGACGCGCGCTGGAGTGCCGGATCGCTGCGCTCGGTGGGTGCCCCCGTCACGGCGCGGACGGAGGTCGCCACACGCATCCTCACACGTCTCGGCGAATGGTACGAACGGTGGACCGCCCAGGGGACGCGCCCGATACTGGACGCCTACGGCGCCCGGGACGCGCTGGCCGGAACCGGGGTCGCGGTCCAGACGGCCGCGGGCGAGATCCAGGGCACGGCGTCCGGCCTGGACGAGATGGGCCGGCTCCGGGTCGTCGCCGCGGACGGCGAGCACGCGTTGGCCAGCGGTGAGGTCGTCAGAGTCGAGTTCGAGCCGTCCTGACGACCGTCACGCCGGGACGTCAGTCGCCGCTCAGCAGGTTGAGAAGCGACAGGAAGATGTTGACGATCGACACGAAGATGCCCGTCGCGAGCCAGATGGCGTCGCCCTCCGTCGCGTGCTTTCGCAGGTAGTTGAAGTCGATCACCAGCAGGAGCGCCGACATGCCGAAGATCAGCAGGCTCATGAACGGGTTGAGCGGTCCGGCGATCAGCGACCACACGATCGCGACGCCGCAGAGCAGGAACACGATGAGGCTGACCGGGCGCATCCACGGTGCGAGGTCCTTGCCGAGCAGCGTGCCCAGAGCACCCATCCCGATCACGGTCGCCACGGTGCCGACGAGCGCCTCGGCGAGGACGCCCGGTTCGACGGAGGCGTAGTACTGCAGGATCGGCCCGAGCCCGAGGCCCATCGCCGCCGCGGTCGCGAAGAGCCATCCCATCGCGAAACGCCCGACGCGGAACCGGCGGCCGCCGAAGCTCGAGACGAGGAGCATGCCGATGCCCGCGAGCGAGCAGGCCATCGCAGGCCCGTGCGCGAGGTCGCGGCCGAGATAGGCGCCGATGGCCAGGAACGCGAGCGCGATGCCCACGAGCCCCATCGTCCAGCCGAAGACTCCGGCATAGGAGCGCGTCGCGAGCTGGGCGGTCCCGTCGTAGGCGGGGTCGTCGGCCGACGTGTCGTACTGAAGTCTGTTCATGCGCGCCAGGATAGCCGAGTCGGCGACGGCGCCGGACGTCGCGACCCGGATGGCCACGGATCGTGAATCACCGCTTAACGAACGGCCGCCTACTCCGCGTCCGGGGCGCCCGGCGCCGCGTCGTCGCGGCGGCCGACCGTGCCGTGCGAGCCGACCTCGACGCTGAGGAGCTCGAGGAGGTCACCGATGTTGTGCTGCCACTCGAGGGGGTGGCGGAGCGGGAGGTCCTCACGCACCGAGTAGTGGTTGCGTCGCCCGACGCGCGTCCGGTCGACGTAGCCGGCCTCGACCAGGTCCCCGATGATCCCCTGCGTCGCACGCTCGGTTATGCCGACGCGCGCGGCGACGTCACGCAGCCGGACGCCGGGATCCCGCGCCACGCAGATCAGCACGTGCGCATGATTGGTGAGGAACGTCCACTTCACCGTACGGACGGGGTTCTGCAGCATGGGCGGGAATCCTAGTCGCTCGTGTCGGAAAGTTCGTCTGCGGTCGGCGAGGGAAGCTCCCGTGAGACACGGACGGCAGGTCCGCCGGACGGTCGGGA
>CALMEC010000447.1 GCA_937862675.1 uncultured Actinomycetes bacterium | reverse complement strand
TGTCCGGTGCCAGGCCCCAGCGATGACACGCTTTGTGTCGGGTGTGTGTACTCCCCCGCAATCACGGTCTTTCCGACATGTGCCCCGTCGGGCCCGTGCCATGCCCGGTGGCAGGCACCAGGCATGACACGCCTCCGATGACGGACAGGCGCATGCCGGTCACCGGGACCCGGTGACCGGCATGCGCATGCGCTCGCATCGTCGGCGCCTCTCACCCCTGCGCCGGGCGGCTGCCTACGGGACGCGCATCACTCGCAGCACGTCGGTGGTGGGGGACGCCGCGTCCGTACCGGCCAAGACGACCACGTTGTCACCGGACCGGACGTGGCCTCCGTGGCGGGCGAGCTCGAGCGCCTCCTTGACCATCACCTCGTTGTCCGCGAAACGGGAGATCTCGATCGGCGTGGTGCCCCAGCTCACGGAGAGCTGCTGACGGACCCGCTCGTCCGGGGAGAAGCCGAGGATCGGCTGCTTCGGCCGGAAACGCGCCATCGCGCGGACGGTGAAACCGGATCGCGTGAGGCAGAGGATCGCCGTCGCGTCGACGCTCGACGCGACCCGTGTGGCGGCCGATGTCATGGCGTCGGTCACGGCCCGCTCGTCGTCCCCGTGGGCGTGGCCGACCTCCGCCGTGCGGAGGGGCGCCACCAGGCGGGCCCAGGCGGCCGCGTCGAACTGCAGGTCGGCTCGTTCGCAGAGCCGCGCCATCGTCGCGATGACGTTGACCGGATCGCTTCCGACGGCCGTCTCGCCCGACAGCATCACGACGGACGACCCGTCGAACACGGCGTTGGTCACGTCTGTCGCCTCCGCCCGCGTCGGCGTGGGGGCGTGGACCATCGACTCCAGCATCTGGGTCGCCGTGATCGCCGGCCGTCCACGGGCGATGCACTCGCGGGTGATCATCTTCTGGAGGTGCGGGACCTCCTCGATCGCGTACTCGATGCCGAGGTCGCCGCGAGCGATCATCACCGCGCCGGACGCGTCGATGATCCCCGCGAGGTTCTCCACGGCCGCACGGGTCTCCACCTTCGCGACGACGAGCGGACCGCGAGGGTGCGGCTCGGTGCCGAGGCGCCGGATGTCGTGTGCGCTCCGCACGAAGGAGATGGCCACCATGTCGACGCCCTCGTCGACGAACGCGTCCAGGATCTGGAGGTCGTACGGCGTCGGGGTGTTGATCCGCAGGCGTTCGGCGGGGATGTGGACCCCGGGGCGTCCGGAGATGTGTCCGCCGTGGATGACCACGGCCTCCAGGTGCTGGCGTCCGGTGTAGATGACCTCGCAGTCGATGCCGCCGTCGCCGAAGCTGATCCGGTCGCCCATCTGGACGCTGTCGAGCAGCGGCTCGTAGTCGACCTGGATGACGTGCGCACTCGACTCGCCGTTGCCCGGCTCCAGGCGGATCGTCTGCCCGTCCGCCAGCTCCGCGCCCTCGACGCCGAAGGTCCCCGCCCGGACCTTGGGTCCCGGGAGGTCCACCAGGGTCCCGATGGGGCGTCCCATCTCGTGGGCGACCTCGCGGACCCGGCGATGGATCAGGAGCGCGTGCTCGACGGACCCGTGCGACAGGTTGAGACGTACGGCGTCCATCCCGGCCAGGGCCATCTCGTGGATGACATCGGTGGACTCGGAGGCCGGGCCCACCGTTGCCAGGATCTTCGTACGACGTATCGCGTTCGGCATGGGCGGGACGATACCGCCGCGCCGCGATCGCGGACGGCCGGTTGCCCGTGTCAGAAGTCTCGTCGGCCGTCCGGGGGCCGTAACTCTCGCCGGATCCGACTCCGTGTGCCCGACGGTTCCGCGCGTTGTCGTCGGCACCACCTCTTCGACACGGCAGCCTCCTCGCTTCCCGATGCCGAGGCGAACGACGGACCGACCGCGGACCGCTGACTCAGGTGGACGAGATGGCTGACTCCGCGCCATCGGGGACGTGACGCCGTCGTCCGCGATCCGTGGAACCAGCCGTCTAGCGTCCCGCCGTCTCCGGGTCCGCAGGCGGCGGTGGCCGCTCCTTCGTCTGCTGAGTCTCGGGTGGCCGGTTCGCGGAATGCGGCGGCGGGCCACCGGTTCCGGGTGGTCTCCGGGCGGGCCGTGCCGGCGGCGGTCTCTGCGGCCGGGCGGAGGGCGGAACGGGAGCTCGCCCGCCGGAGGACGCCGGAGGACGTCCGGGCGGGGGCTTCGGACGTGCAGGCCGTGCGGGTGCCGTCGGCGGCATTGGTGACG
>CALMEC010000446.1 GCA_937862675.1 uncultured Actinomycetes bacterium | reverse complement strand
AAGGGCGGGGCGTTCGTACGGACGAAGCTCAAGAACCTCGCGAGCGGCAACGTGGTCGACAAGACGTTCCGCGCGGGTGAGAAACTCACCCGGGGCAACACCCAGTCCAAGAACATGCAGTACCTCTACGAGGACGGCGACGACCTCGTCCTCATGGACAACGAGAGCTACGAGCAGATCATGTTCCCGCGCGCGGACGTCGAGAACGTCGACCTGCTCGCGCCCAACACCGAGGTGCAGGTGCTGATCATCCGGGACGCGCCGTTCCGCGAGGAGCTGCCCATCGCCGTCGAGCTCACCGTGGCCCGCACCGACCCGGGGGCCAAGGGGGACACGGTCTCCAACGTCACCAAGCCGGCGGAGCTCGAGACCGGTGCCACGGTCAACGTGCCGCTGTTCGTCAACGAGGGCGACAAGCTGCGCATCGACACCCGCACCCGCCAGTATGTGAGCCGGGTGTGAGCACGGCCGTCCGCTACATCGACACCACCCTCCGCGACCTGGCGGCCCATCCGTGGGGCGGCTCCGTCGACACGGAGGAGATCGCCGAGATCGCGGCCGGACTCGCCGCCTCCGGCGCCGCCGTCATCGAGGTGCTCGACGCGTTCAGCGCACGCGGTGCGCTGGAGGGACGCGCGGAGAGCCCCTGGGACCGCCTGCGCGCCACGGTCAGGGCCGCCGGATCCGTCCCCGTCGGCATCGTCGTCGCGGCCCGCACCCTGTTCGGCTCACGTCCTCAGGACTCCGGCATCGCCCGGGCACTCGTGCTCGGCGCCTGCGAGAGCGGCGCACGCCGCGTGAGGATCGTCGACGCGCTCAACCAGGTGGACGCGCTCCGTCCGCTCGCCGAGGCGGCCGTGGAGGGCGGTGCCGAGCTGGTTCCGACGCTCATGCTGGGACCCGTGCCCTCGGCCGATGACGCCCGCTGGATGGAGGAGGCCCGCGCCATCGCCGCCCTGCCCGGGGCGTCGGCCATCTGCCTCGTGGACCGCGCCGGACATCTCCGCCCCGCGGAGCTTGCCGCCCTCGTGCCCCAGGTGATCGATGCGACCGGACTCCCGGTCGAGATCTCCGTGGTGGGGCCCGGTGCTCTCGCGCCCGTCGCGGCCCTCTCCGCCATCGCCGCCGGCGCGTCCGCGGTTCAGGCGGCCGTGGGTGCCGCCGCCCTCGGAGGAGCCCGGCCCACCGTCGAGACGCTCCGCGCCGCCCTCGCCGGAGGCGACCAGGAACTCGTCTGTGACCGTGCGCGTGTCCAGGAGCTCGGTGCCACCCTCTGGTCCCTCGTTCCCGCCGACCGGCTTCGCCAGACCCAGGTCGCGCAGGCGGGCCCCGTCCTCGGCCTGCCGCTCGATCTCGCCGCGGGCCTGCACTCGCGGCTGGCACGGCTCGGTCTCTCGTCGCGCCTCATCGACGCCGCCGACGAGGCCGTGCGCGTGGCGGCCGACTGCGGCAACGTGACGCTCGCCTATCCACTCGGGGCGGCGGTGGTCGCACAGGCCGTCCAGCACGTGATCGACGACGAGCGCTGGACCGACATCGAGCCGGTCCTCGTCGCCGCGGTCAACGGGGAGTTCGGTCCGCTGCGCGGTCCCATCGCCGATGCGGCGCGTGCCGCCGCGGAGCGGGCGGGGCAGACGACGGCCGCGGGCGCCGACACGGTGGACGAGGCGCCGGCGGGACTCGCGGGGGAGGACCGCCTCCTCTGGGCGATGTTCCCGGAGGCCTCGCAGCGCCTGTTCGACCGGCGTCGCTCCCTGGTCGACGATGCCGCGGGTGACACGGCGGCCCCGGCCGTCGACCGCGCACTCATCGAGACCCTCGTCGACGTGGTGGAGAACGCGGCCCAGGCCGAGGTCAGCGTCGAGGTCGGCGGGGCCCGGGTCACCGTCCGCCGCGCGGGATCCGCCCCCGTGGGCGCACGGCCGACCGGTGAGGCGGCGCCGGCCGCCGCGCCGGACGACTCGCTCGTGCGGGTCGAGAGCCCGATCGTCGGGACGTTCTACGCCGCGCCGTCACCGGAGGCTCCGGCGTTCGTCGCCGTCGGCGACCGCGTCAGCGTCGGTCAGACGCTGTGCATCATCGAGGCGATGAAGATCTTCAACGAGATCGTCGCCGAATCCGACGGCGTCATCCGGTCCATCGACGTGCAGAACTCGGAGGCCGTCGAGTTCGGGACGCTCCTGTTCACCCTCGAGCCGTGAAGCTGCTCGTCGCCAACCGGGGCGAGATCGCCGTGCGGGTCATCCGGACCGCGCGCGAGATGGGCATCCCGACCGTCGCCGTGTATTCGACCGCCGACGTGGACAGCCTGGCCGTCGACCTGGCCGACGAGGCCGTCTGCATCGGTCCGCCGCCGGCCAACGAGTCCTACCTGGTCATCCGCAACGTCATCGGCGCCGCACAGATCACCGGATGCACGGCGGTCCACCCGGGATACGGATTCCTCTCCGAGAACCCGGAGTTCGCCCGGGCATGCGCGGAGAACGGCATCACGTTCGTGGGTCCGTCCCCGGACGTCATGAGCCGGATGGGCGACAAGGTCGACGCGAAGATCGCCGCCCAGGAGGCGGGGCTCCCCGTCCTCCCCGGATCGGACGGGCCTGTCTCGTCTGTCGACGAGGCACGCGCGGCGGCCGACGCCGCGGGATATCCGGTTCTCCTGAAGGCGGCCGCCGGCGGTGGGGGGCGCGGCATGCGCCGCGTCGAGTCGGCGGACGATCTCGCGACGGCCTTCGACGTCGCGCAGCGCGAGGCGCTCGCCGCGTTCTCGGACGGGTCGCTCTACGTGGAGAAGCTCCTGGAGGGCGCGCGTCACGTCGAGGTGCAGATCCTCGCGGACGGCCTGGGCGGCGTTCTCGTCTGCGGTGACCGCGAGTGCTCCATCCAGCGGCGCCACCAGAAGCTCGTGGAGGAGGCCCCCGCGCCGAACCTGCCGGACGCCACGCGCACGGCCATGCACGAGGCCTGCCTGCGCGCCGCCAAGACCTGGAACTACACGAGCGCCGGCACCATGGAGTTTCTCGTCGATGCCACAGGAAACTTCTACTTCCTGGAGCTCAACGCCCGTCTTCAGGTGGAGCACCCGGTCACCGAGCTCGTCACGGGTCTCGACCTCGTGGCGGAGCAGCTGCGCGTCGCGCAGGGTGAGGTGCTCTCGCTGACGGGGATCGCCCCGGTCAACGGCGCGGCCATCGAGTGCCGCATCAACGCCGAGGACCCGTCCCGCGACTTCATGCCGTCGGCCGGACCCCTCAACGTCTTCCGGCTCGCGCTCGGGCCGGGGGTCCGGGTCGACACCTACTGCCGGGAGGGCGGCGTCGTGCCGCCGTACTACGACTCCCTCGTCGCGAAGCTCTGCGTGTGGGCACCCGACCGCCCTCACACCGTGCGCCGCATGGCGCGTGCACTGGGGGAGACCGAGATCCAGGGAGTGGCCACCACCATCGGGCTCCTCCGTGACATCGCGGCCGAGCGCGACTTCGGCGCCGGCACCTACACGACGTCGTACCTCCCCGAGCACGTCGCGGTGCTCCCGTCGCTCTCGCGTTCCGCCGCGCAGGTCTGATGGACGCCGGAGAGAGTCGCCGAGACGCACGGCGTCAGGCCGTGTTCCTCCTGTACCAGGAGGACGTGACGGGGCTGCCGCTCACCGAGCTCGTGGAGAACGCGGAGCGCGAGCGCGGCTTCGGGCTGAACGACTTCACGCGGGAGATCGTGGACGGTGTGACACAGAGCCGCGATCACATCGACACCCTGATCGACGGTGCGGCGTCCGGGTGGAGCGTGGACCGCATCGCGCCGCTCGAGCGCAACATCATGCGGGTTGCCGTCCACGAGATGCTCGGACGCGACGACATCCCGGACGCCGTCGCCATCGATGAGGCGGTGTCGCTGGCGACGCGGTACTGCCAGACGGATGCGGGGCGCTTCGTCAACGGCATCCTGGGCGCCGTCGTGCGCGGGGGTGAGACCCGATGAACGGGGATCCCGGCCCCGGAGCGCATGAGCGCCTGGAGCAGCTGGTGGACCGCCTGGAGGACATCACGGCCGAGTTGCGCGGCGCAGGGGACGACTCGGAGCGCATCGACCGGCTGGCCAAGGAGGCGCTGGATCTGTCGTCGTCCCTCGGCGACGCCCTTCAGCGGGTGATCCGGGAGATCGAGGACGCGGCGCAGGCGGGTCCGGCCGTGCCGGAGATGGATGACACGGCGCCGGCCGACCCGGAAGCGGACCATCCCGCGACGCCGCCCGCGGAGGACTCCGCCGGCTGACGTCGCCGGAGGCGCGTGGTGACCGCGTCTCCCTGCTCGATCCCGGATGGGGGGTTCGGTGCCGTCCGGAGACTCCTGCGGGCCCATGGCCGCATCGTCGGTGATCGGGCGTGTCATGTCCGGTGCCTGGCACCAGGCATGACACGCCTCTGAGTCCTCCGTATCGGAAATGCGGGATATGCAGGGGGTTCGAAAGACCGTCCGTTCGCGTGTCATGTCCGGTGCCTGGCACCAGGCATGACACGCCCGATGTCTGCTCGGGTGCGTCGTGCTGGACGCCGGTGCTCTGCCTGCCTCGTCCTCGGCGACCAACTCGTCCGCTCGATTCGTGATCCCTCGGGACACCCATGGCAGCGCACGCCTGGCGCCCAGGGGCACGTCGGTTCGCCCGTCCGAGGTAGGTATCCGCGCGTCGGTGGCGGGCACCGGCCGTGAGTCCGCGGAACCGATCATCGAGTGTCCCGTGCCAGGAGTTCGCATGCCGTCGCCGAGCGGATCTCCCGTCAGGCACGGACGAGAGATCCGCCGGAGTATCGGGATATCTCGGCGGTCGGGGACACGGCGTCGCCATGTGATGCAGCCGGCAACCGCCACGTGATTTCTGAGGGCGGGACACTAGAATCGGCCGGAATGTCCCGTGTCCGTCTTGATGTCGCCCTCGTCGAGCGGGGGCTTCTTCCCACGCGCGCCCGCGCACAGGCCGCCATCGTCGCCGGATCCGTCCGTGTGGACGGCCGCACCGCGGACAAACCGTCCATGCAAGTGGACCAGGACGCGGACATCCAGATGACCGAGCGGCCGCCGTTCGTCTCGCGCGGCGGCGAGAAGCTCGCAGGAGCCCTCGACGACTTCGACATCGACGTCACCGGCTGCCACGTGCTCGATGTGGGCGCCTCGACAGGAGGGTTCACCGACTGCGTACTGAAGCGCGGTGCCGCATCGGTGATCGCCGTGGACGTCGGATACGGGCAGCTGGACTGGAGCCTGCGCAACGACCCCCGGGTGACCGTGATGGAGCGCACCAACGCGCGCCACCTGGTGCCCGGCGACATTCCGTACCAGCCGGATCTCGTCGTGTGCGACGTGGCGTTCATCTCGGTGGCCACGGTGTGGCCCGCGATCGCGCCGCTCATGGCCGACGCCTACCGTGCCGTCATCCTGGTCAAGCCGCAGTTCGAGGTCGGCCGCGCCCGCGTCGGATCCGGAGGGGTGGTCCGCGACCCGGAGGCCCACCGGGATGCCATCATGCACGTGGCGCACGCCATGAACGCCGGGGGGGCGATCATCCGAGCCATCGCATCAAGCCATCTGCGGGGACCCAAGGGCAATCGCGAATTCTTCGTCAACGCCGACAACGACACGGCGCGGCCCGGTGACCTCGACATCGCCGCCGCCGCATCCACAGCCGCGGAGGTAGAGCCATGAGAGACATCTCCGTGCAGTCCGGGTCCGGGCCCGTGAAGCGGGTCCTGCTTCTGACGCATCAGGCCCCCGACGTCACCAACCACGTGCTTCCGGCCGTCATCTCGCTCCTGGACTCGGCCGACGTCGAGATCCTCGTCCCCGAACGCGAGGCGCGCAAGCACGAGATCCTGGCCGGCTACACCCGGTCCTCGGGGACCGACCTCACGGGTGACGGCAGCGACCTCGTCCTCGTCCTCGGGGGCGACGGCAGCATCCTCCGCGCGCTCACGCGTGAGGCGAAGACCGGTGCCCCGGTCATCGGCATCAACTACGGCCGCGTCGGCTTCCTCGCGTCAATCGAGCCGGCCGACCTGGAGTCCGGGCTCAACCGCGCCCTGGCCGGTGAGTACATCAGCCTCTCGCTGCCGTCTCTGCGCGCGACGTGGGCGGAGGGGGAGGCCGCCGCCGTCAACGACCTCGCGCTCCTGCGTGGTTCGGACGCACGCCTGGCGGACCTGACCTTCGCGGTGGACGGTGAGCAGGTCGCCAACGTGCGCTGCGACGGGATGGTCTCGTCCACGCCCGTCGGATCGACGGCATACAACCTCGCCGTCGGCGGTCCGACGGTGTCGTGGGGCGTACGCTGCTACGTCATCTCCTTCCTGGCGGCACATCACCTCGACGCCCGTCCGCTGGTCCTGGCGCCGGACGAGACCTTCACGGTCACCAACTCGGGCACCACGGGCAACTGCGACATCCACGCCGACGGCAAGCGCATCGGAGCGCTGGGACCGGGACGCTCCATCACCATGGACCTGCTCGGTGACCCCGTGCATCTCGGCATCTTCCCCGAGTCGTCCTTCTACCGCCGCTACCGGGAGAAGTTCGGGCGTCCATGATCCGGCGTCTCGGCATTCGGGGACTGGTCGTCATCGACGAGGCGGAGATCGAGCCGGCCCCGGGCCTTACCGCGATCACCGGCGAGACGGGTGCGGGCAAGACGGTGGTCGCCCAGGCCCTGTCGCTCCTGGTCGGGGGCGGCGCCGACTCCAAGGCGGTGCGTCCCGGTGCGCGCCACGCGTTGGTGGAGGCGACGCTCGCACTGCCTGAGGCCTTCTGGACGGACCTGGAGGACGATGACCCCGCACTCGCGGCGCGCGACCTGGTGGACGCCCCGGACGAGGTCGTCGTGGCCCGGCGGGTCCCGTCGGAGGGACGTGCCCGCGCGTTGATCGACGGTCAGACGACCACCCGTGCCGCGGCGGCCTCGATCGCCGGTCGCCTGGTGCGATTCTCGTCGCAGCATGAGGGGCGACGGCTGGTCAGCGGCTCCACCCAGATCGCGATCCTCGACGCCTACGCCGGACCGGCAGCGCAGGGCATGGCCCGGGAACTGGCCGGCCTGCGCCGCGATGTGCGTACATTGGAGCGTCAGATCGACGAGATACGGCGTCGCCGGGACGAGGCCGAACGCGAACGCGCCGCGCTGGAGGAACTCGTCGCGGCCGTCGATGCGGCCGAACTCTCCTCGGAGGACGAGTCGGCCCTCCGGGTGGAGCGCGACCGTCTTCGGCACGTCGATCGGCTGATGGCGGCGGCCCACGGTGCGGCCGAGGCCCTCGCGCCGGAGTCCGGTGAGGGCGGTGCGCTCGACGGCGTCGGGGTCGCCGGCCACGAGCTGGACGGCGTGGTGGACGTCGATCCGCAGCTCGCCGGCCCCCGCGATCGGCTGCGGGAGGTGGAGGCGCTCCTCCAGGACGCATCGGGCGAGATCCGCGGGTATCTCACGTCGCTGGAGGCCGATCCGGCACGCCTCGACTTCGTGGAGGACCGGCTGGCGACCTACGACCGTCTGTCACGGCGATACGGCCCGGGGACGGACGAGGTCCTGGCGCGGGCGGCGACGCCGCGACGCGGACCCTTGCCGCCGATCGCGCCCGACGACGACGCCCTGATGCTCTACACCTCCGGCTCGACGGGATTTCCAAAGGGCGTGCTGTCGACCCATCGCGCGGTCCTCAGCGCGTTGCTGTCGTGGGAGCTCGACGGCGCGGCGGCGATGCTGGAGGGGACGGTGGCGGCCCCGGCCGCCGGCGGGGGCCAGGCCGTGACTCTGCTGGGCATCCCGCTGTTCCATGTCACCGGCCTGCACGCCATCTTCCTG
>CALMEC010000445.1 GCA_937862675.1 uncultured Actinomycetes bacterium | reverse complement strand
GGGGGGGGAAACGGAAGGGCGGGGCGGGGGCCCCCCGCCCCCGCCGGCCCACGGTCGGCCACCCGCCGGTAGAAGGTGGGGATCGGGCCGGCCAGGTTGCGGGGACCGAAGATTTGCGCAAGCCGCAGCGACACCCAGTCCAACCCGGACATCTGGATGAACTGCTCCCCCGCCGTCTTCGTGATCGCGTAGCTGGAGGTGGGGTCGATGGGCGCCCCCACCTTCACCGGCGACACCGGGTTGATGCCGTAGCAGAGGGACGTCTGGAAGTAGACGAGGCGGCGCACCCCATGGTGCAGGCAGTTGCGCACCACGTTGATCGTCCCATGCACGTTCGTCGCCGTGTCCGTCTCCCACGCATCCGCATCCGAGTAGGAGGCGGCACAGTGGTAGACGACCTCCGGCCGCGCCACCCGGAACACATCCGCAAGCATCCCCGCCGACGTGATGTCACCACTGAAGAAGTGGCAGCCGGGGGGGACGTTCCCCACCCGCCCGGTCCGCAGGTTGTCGATGCCGTACACCTCATGGCCATCGGCCAGGAAGTGTTCGGCGAGGTGGGAGCCGATGAACCCGGCTGCACCAGTGATCAGGATCCTCACTCGACCTCCAAAGCGTCGGACGGGAACGGGGTGCGCTCTGAGTTCGGAGGGGTGGTCGTCACGCCGCCCACCTCTCTCCGAGGTACGTCTTCGAACCGCTGTGGAGGCGGTACCGCCACGTCACCTCCGGGACACAGAAGAACCGAGCGCCCGCATCGAGGGCCTTGAGCCAGAGCGCCCAGTCCTCGAAGCCCCCGGGGGACGCAGCCGACTCCGGCCACCCGCCAACCCGGTCGAGGAGGGTGGTGCGGATCAACGCGGTGACCGGGATGTAGTTCCCCTGCCGCAACGCAACCTCGTCGAAGGTGCGGGAGGGGTTCCAGCCGGCGCGGCCCTCCACATCACAGAACGGGTAGACGATGTCCGCATCCGTCTCCTCCACCGCCCGGACGAGGAGGGCGAGGTGGTTCGGGTAGAGGACGTCGTCGTCATCCAAGACGGCGACGTAGTCGCCGTTGACGGAGGCGAGGAGGGCGTTGCGCGTGTATGCGCTGCCCCGGCGGTCATAGTCGAATCGGACCAGATGCTCGATCGGCGGGTGCTGCTGGGCCCGGACGGACGCCGCCGCTTCGGCGAGCTGGTCCACCCGGGACGGGAGGGCCGCCGTGATGACGCTCACTCTGAGCATGCGGCGAGCCTCATTCGATAGCGAGCCGTCGCATCGCGCCGACATGCGCGACAGTGGCGGCGACCGCCGGACCTGAAGGTGTTGGCTTCGTCGAACGGGTGCCCCTTGTGGCACCGCTCCTTCGCCACGTTCTCGGCCACGAACCCTGTCCCGCGGACCAGGTTCTCCCGTGCCGTAACGGGCTCCAAGTGATCGGGGTTCACGCACGCGCGGTTGCGGCACAGATGGTCAAGCTGGAGACCATCGGGGATCGGGCCGACGTGCTGAACGTACATATACCGATGGGCCTTACACCGCTTCCCATCGACCGTGCGCGTCCAGTCGCCGTACCCGCACCGGTCGATGTGGCGGAGCCACACCCAGCACCCGTTCTCATCGACCCGATAGAGAGGGCGAGGCGGCCACCGCATCACTCGGCCTCCTCGTACTCGGCGAACCACGGCCGGTCCGAATGGCCGACGGTGTAGGCGTCATGGCGGAGCATGTCCGCAAGCCACTCCTGGACCGTCCACTCGACGCTCACGCGGGCACCGGCTTCGGCCGCAGGGCCTCAGGGATCGCCACCGACGTCACACCCTTCGCCGCCTCCAGGCGTTCCCCAACCTCATCGACCGCCTTCAACCACAGTGGCATGACGGTGTGCGGGTCGTGGTTCATCGCCCCATCACGCGCCTCGGAACTCATCACGTCGCGGAGCTGCTTCTCACAGCCGTACGCCTGCTCCATCCGGTCGTGGATGGCGTCAACCGCCGGCGTCTGCCACCACACACGCCCCGCGTTCATCTGCGGCTGCGCCTCGGTCCTCCCAACCACCCACCCGGCCTTCGCGTACTCCGGCATGGCGGTCCAGCCGCCCCAGATCCCCGGCGTCCCACACGCCGCAGCCTCCAGGAGGGGCATCCCCGCACCCTCACCCCCGCTGACGAGGGACAGGACGTCGAACGACCGGTAGAGCTCCGCCATCAACGGCGCCGGCGCCCCCACCGTCAACACGATCCCATCCGTGAACATCACCGACTCCGGAGGCACCCGGTAATGCTTCAACAGGGTCTGCAGGTGCACGCCATCCGGCGCCGAGATGTGGGTGTGCATGTACAGGAGGGCATCGTCATGCGCCTCACGGAGGCGGGCGAACGCCGCGATCTGCTCCTCAAACCGCTTGCGGTCCACCCCCGCCGCCGCCTTATTCATCGCCACCATCCCAACGACGAACGCCGACTCCGGGATACCCCAAGCCTGCCGCGCCGCCGCTTTGTCGCCGGGGCAGTAGAGGGACGTGTCCACCATGTACGGGATCGTCCGCACATCCGTGATCCCACGGTCACGCGCCATCGCCGCCGCATGCTCGCTGGTAGCGACCGGGAGGGTGACGACCGGCCCGGGACCGGCGATACCCCGGGCGTTCTCCTGATCCATGGGTTCGGCATCACACGGAAACCACGGGACATACGCGACCCCGCTGCCCTGGAACCGCTGGGTCTCCACCACCCACGCATCCGTCACGCTGATGACGGCGTCACAGCCAAGCTGCTTGGCGAGCGGCACCATCAAATCCTGGCTGGCAGGATGCCTCGAGCGGGGGAACACCGGGATCCCCTCCCAAGACAACTGGGCGCCCTCAAGACCGAAGTACGCGAGGATCGCCACCTCATGCCCAGCGGCCTCCAGCCCTTTCGCGAGGAGACCGCACTGAACACCGTACCCCGTACCTGCGTGGGGCGCATTCGAGAACAGGAGAAGGCGGATCGGGGCCTCCTAGAGTATGAACGGGTTGGGATCGTGGGCAGTCGCATGCCACGCAGCGAGGGTGGCCGCAACGAGCGGACTGATGTCCACCTTCGACGTCTTCCGTGACCACGCCCACGAATCCACCAGCGGACGTTTCGCCGCCCCACGGACCGCCGTATCAAGCTCCTGCGAACCGAGATGGCGGAGGCGCCCCTCAACCGCGAGGTCGTAGAAGACCCCACACGCCTTCGCCAACTCATTCGAGTTCACCCGGGTGACGGCGACGCCGGCGTCCTCCAAGTCGGCGATGAGCGACGCCGCCGGGCTGTTCTCCTGGATGAGGAGCGTCGAAGGCTTGTGCTTCTGCAGCTCCACGCACCGCTGAACCACCCAGCCGGTCCCCTGGTGCCTCTCGACGACCTCGACGTGGGCGAGCTCATCCCGCCGCAACCCGGCCGCCGCGATCGACGACCACGACCGCTCCGGATTCACATCCAGGGCGAAACACAACCGCTCCGCGATCTCCGACGCCGGGTCGGTGAGGGCCCGCCACGTCGCCACCGGGATGACGGCGCCGGCGTCCGGGTCCGTCACCGGCCAATCACCAATCCCCAGCCGCTCCACCGCGAACGTCCGGGGGTCCATCGCCCGATGCTCACGCTCAATGTGCTCGAGCGACACCCGCGCCGCCGGATTCGCCCGACGCCACGACTCCGGATCCCCCGCAAGCCCGACCGGCAGGTCCAAAGGGTCGATGTTGTCCACACCCTCCGGATGCGCCGACCACTCGAAGAACGCCAGCGACGGATCGCCCTTGATGCCCCTCTCTCTCACCCGGGCAAAGACAATCCCGTTGTCGTGGATCTCCTGATCCACAGCCGACCCCATGTACCAAACCTGAGGATTCGGCCGCGCCGACAACGTCGGCAACGTCGCCCCCACCGCAGCCTCTGGCAGGATCATCGCCTCATCCAAAATCAGGCAGTCCGCCGTGAACCCACGGCCACCACCCTTCGTCCTCGTCCGGAACCGAACCCGCTGACCGGAGACGAGTTCGATGCCCTCCTCGCCATGCGCCCGGGACACCCGCTTCACCCGCCGCGACAGATACGCGGTGTTCTCGATGAGGAACAACAGCCGGCGGAACGCCTCCAGAGACGTGTCGAACTGGTGCGCAGAATGGACGACCAGCCGCTCCTCCAGCAGGAACAGACCGCCAAGCTCCCGGGCCTCCAGGATCGAACCCTTCCCGTTCTGCCGGGAGACGACCGCGCCCACCTCGAACGCAGCCCACTTCCCATCCGGCCGCTCCGCCAACGCATGCTCGAGGACAAGCGCCTGCCACCCATCCAGCACGAGCCCCGCCTCCGCCGCCAAGTCGACCACCTCACGACCAGCCGACCCCGCGGACTCCGGGAACGTCGCCACCCGCGGGGCCTGGAGGGTCGCCGTCGTCACGCGGGCACCCCGCAAAGCAGGGTGTGGCCGTGGTGCGGACCGCCCCCGGCGTAGGCATCAGTCAAATTGATGATCGCCGTGTCGCCACCAGATCGGCGCTCGCTCGGGTTCTGCTCGTAGAAACTCACGGTCTCGGCGACCAGCGAACGCCACTCCGCCCACGTCGCGGCCTCGCGGAACGGCGTGCCGTGGTCGTCCACCCAGACGTAGTTGAGGCTCACGCCGACCGCCGCTTCTCACGCCTCGCCGCGAGCTGGTCCAGCGGATCCGCCGCCACCTCAACCGGCGCCGCCGCATCCACCACACCCATCACCTCAACCAAAACCTTCGCCGCCATCGTCCGCGACGTCAGCGAGTGGATGGGGTTGCTCGCGTCACGCGCCATCACCCGGGCCAGCTCACCCAGCCACGGCGCCACCTCACCGGCCTCGGCGATCCGCGACTCGATCGCGGCGACGAGCTCCGCCCGCTCGGCGCCAGGGTGATACTGCGCGGGGTCCGTGCTAACCCGACGGGACCGGGTCGTGGAACGGTCTGATCCGTCGGCAGGGCGAGCGCCCGTCCCCGCGCTGCTCGCATACTCCCCCCCAGATGGCCCATCGCCAGTCCGCCGCGGCGCCATCACCACGCCCTCGAAACCCGCGGCGATCCAGGAGCGGGGAGGGAAAGGTCGCGGCGTAGCTTCGGATCTGGACCTCGAAATTCTTTGCCACCCCCCCCTTGCTCTGCGAGGAGGCGCTGCTTGATGGCGACGTTGCCGCCGTGGTTGCAGTCCCAGCAGGATGCGGCGAGGTTGTCGGGGTGGTCGGTGCCGCCGCGTGTGACGGGGATGATGTGGTCCACTTCAGTCGCCTTGGCTCCGCAGTAGCGGCAGCGCCGGCGGTCGCGGGCGAGGATCATGGCTCGGCGTTTGCGCCATGCGTAGGTGCTGGTCCGCTTGGTTGCTGCGGATCGGGGTCGGGTGGACCGGGGAGCCCGTCCTCTCACCCGGTCCTCCCGTGGTGGGTGCGGACGGGCACCGGTCGCCGACCTTCCAGTTTCCGGAATGTGGAATGGAGGTGGGCCAAGAATGCGGAAGGCCAGGCTTGTGGCCTGGCTCGGGAGACACCTAGGGCGCAGAGTGCGCGGGCGGCTTCACTGGCTTCGCCTACGCCAGCAGCCCACCACCTGCATACCCGGGAGGGTACACGAATGTCATGACATCAGCGACTTCGGCCTCTTGTCGGTCATGCGTGCGCCCTTGGCGTGGTTGCATGGGGCGCATGCCACGGCCAGGTTGTCCTTGGTGTGCGGTCCTCCCAGGGCGATGGGGGTGATGTGGTCGAGGTGGATCTCGTTGTCTTTGCACCGCTTGCCGCAGAGGTAGCAGGTGGAGTCGTCCCTCTCGATGATCTCGTCTCGGGTGACGTGTTCGGTGGGTACGCATCGGTGCTTTGCTCGTAGCCGCCGCTGGTTGTCGAGTTTCCGCTCGCACCTAGTGATGGCTGCCGCGGTCCGTAGCCGTTCGCGTTCGATTTCCTCCGGGTCTGCTTCTGCTTCCCACACCTTCCGCATGAACGGTGGGTCGGTGTCCTTCCATGTGGGTGGGAGTGGCTTGAGGCCGGCTGGTTTTGGTGGGGCGTAGTCGGCGTCGATGCGGGCGGCGAGTGAGGCGATGTGTTTGGCGCGTGCCATCAGGTTCTCCTCTCCCATCTCTCCAACTTCCGGTTTCTGTGCGGCACGGTGCCGTCGATGGCGCCGGGGTGGAGGCCGACGGCGGGGATGCGGGGTGGCCGGCCGTTCACATCTGTGCTGACCTGGATGGCGGGGCCGGGTTCGCTTTGGCCGAGGGCTTCGGCTGCGGCTTTCTGGGCTTGGGCGAGGAGGTCAGGGCGGAGTTTCACGCGGCGTCCACCCACACGGGGATTCCCATGATGGACTGCTGGGCGGGTTCGCGTTCCGGGATCATGCGCTTCGGCCTGAGAGAGAGCAGCTTGGCCCAGTCGTCGGGGTGCATGATGATCTCCCGCGGCCACCCCGAATCCATGAATACCGCTGTGAGGTCGGCGCGCTGTGCGGGGGTGAGGTAGAGGTCTGCGTGGTCTGGGTGCATGGGGACTTCGTGCACCCAGCCGGGGGTGCCGAGGCCGGTGACCCGCACTCGCTTGACCCGTGGCGGGTCGTAGATCTCGAGCGCTTGGCGGATGGCGTTGAACAGTTGCTCGGCGGTCTCGCTCATGCGGCCTCATTCTTCGCTTTCTCGATGAGCCGGTGGCATGCGTCGAGGCAGTCTCGCACTGTGCTGGGTGAGACGTGCCTGTAGGCGGCGATGGTGCGGTGGCTGCAGCCGCGTTGGTGCATGAACCAGGTGAGGAACTGGGTGTCGGTGAGGGTTTGGCGGGCGAGGGGCGTGTCGTCATGCCACTCGTTCGTCAACGGCCGGCCGCCTGGTCTTCGACGGTGCGGGCGTGCTCGGGGATGCGGTGGCCGTTGGGGTGGATGACGACGTAGCGGATGGTGTCGGGTGGGTCGCGGGGGTCGGGGGCGGCTTGGACGTAGCGGATGCCGGCGGCGATGCGTTCGTCGATGCGGGTGCCGTGGTCGGGGAGGCGGAGGCGGATGCGGTCCACCTGTTCCTGCAGTTCCGTTTGGGATGCGGTGTCCTGCCAGTGGGGGCTGTCGAATGCGGCGATGGCGTCGAGGAGGGCGGCTTCGTCGATGCGGAGGCGTTCGTATTCGGTGCGGCCGCGGTAGCCGCTGCGGATGGTGGTGGTCATGCGTCCTGCCTTTCGAGCATGGCTTGGAGGACGTCGGCGGCTGTGGCGAGGTCGTCGTTGTGGCGGTGGCCGTTGCCGTTGGGTGTGGCGGTGTCGTGGTGGTCATCCGGCCGCGGAGCGAGCCGGTGATGGCCACCTTCGGGGGGCGTCTCCGTCTCCGCCGGGTCGCCCGTGGGGGGTAAGGGGGGAAAGGTCTTACTTCCTTTCCCTTCGACTAGACCACTCTTAGACTGGTCTGAGACTGGTCTGTGACCACCCTGCTTACGGGCACCTTTCTGTTTGGCGGCTGCGGTGCGGGCTGTTTCGGCGTTCGTCTTGCGTGGCTTGCGTCGCCACTGGTCTGTGACGCCCTTCGGTTCCCACGGTGAGACGGCTTCCCGTTCCCATTGGACGCCGGCCTGGTGGTCGTGGAATGAGGGGTTGCGGAGGCCCTTCTCACCGTCGGGTGAGGTGACCCGCTCGAGCATTCCGCGGCGGACCATCGCGTCCGTCCACCGTTTGACGTCGGTGGTGGTGATGTCGCCGTAGGCGGGGACGACGAGGGTGCGGAGGCGGCCGGGGTCTGCTGCGACGCATCCCCAACGGTCGTAGTAGGGGATGAGGAGGATGGCGAAGAGGGCGGCGTCGGGGCCGTGTTTCGTCCGGAGCCAGGTGAGGTCGGGGCTGGTGCTGGCGGCACGGTGGAGCATCCGGCGTTCAGCCATCAGCCGGCCTCCCACTGCAGCTGTTCCTGCGCCAGCATGGGCAGCCGGTACCGGTCGCCCCCCAGGTGGTCTACGGCGCCGTCCACCCATAGGTCGTCGAGCGTCTTCCAGACGGCGGCGTCGGGGCGTGGTTCCCCGGTGCGGGCGATGACGCTGACGCGGTGTGCGTGTCCGCGGCCCAACTGGTTGAGGCGGTGGAGGACGTCGGCGCGGAGCTCGTCTGCGGGGGTCACGCCGTGTCCGCCCGCTGGTAGATGCAGACGGGGTGGGATCCGCCGCGGGCGCCGTCGCTGATGATCCTCCGGTCGCGTTGGAGGTGGTTGATGGTGGCTTTCACCTGTTGAGGGGTGAGGTTGGTGCGCCGGACGAGTTCGGGGGCGGTGGCGGGGGTGGTGAGGGCTTCGAGGATGAGGGTGGTCATCGGCTGTTTGCGTGGTGCGGGTGCCTGGTGGCGGATGGCGGTTTGGCAGGGGTCGCAGTAGATGTCGGGGTTGGTGGTGCGGAGGTACGCTTGGCAGCCGCGGCATCGGCGTTTCACCCCTGCCGCCTTTCCCTCGCCCACCTGCGTGTGAGGGCGGCTTGGTAGGCGATGCGGGCGCGTCTGCCGCGTGCCCGGCGGGCTCGGTGCCCTTGGTAGTGGCTGCCGGCGTACAGGTTGGCTTGGACGCTTTCCCCGGTGCGGTACAGGTTCATGGGGGACGGCGGGCACGTCACCGTGCGGCCGCCCTGATCATCTGGTGGCGTGTCGCGGTGTCCGCCGCCCACAGCTTCCTGACCCACTCCCGGGCGGCCCGTGCGTCACGGTTCCTCGAGCCGGATGCGACGACGCTGGTGGTCCACACCCCCTCCGCCTCCTGGCTGTAGAGGATGAGGTCACCGAACGCAGCCCGGTCGCGGCATTGGAGGTCGCGGGCGGCCTTCGGGTACAGGTCGTGGGCGACGGCTTCGGCGATGCCTTCGGCGAGGGGGATGTCGTCGTAGTCGCGGCTGCTGTGGGCGTGTTCGTGGAGGAGGTAGCGGAGGGCGAGGCAGGATCGGCGTTCGAGGGCGCCGACCATCCACGGGCGGATCCGGATGACGGTGGGGTCGGCTTCGCAGGCGTAGGCGGCCCAGTCGGTGGCGGCGCCGCACATCCGGTCGAGCTGGTGGTGGCGGGCGGCGACGAGGGTTCGGGCCGGTACGTCCGCACGGAGTTCGTGGGCCATCCAGCTGGCGATCCGGTCGGACTCCGCCTGGGCGGTCGCGGCGTGGGCGGATGCGGTGCATGCGGCGATCACGGCGACGGCGATGGCGGCTTCGATGGCGAGGGCCCACGCGACGCCGCGGAACAACCGCACCGCCGTCACCCTGCGACGGGCGGGTTGAACGGCCGGCCGCACGTCGCCGGGAGCCCGTACCGGGTGACCATCCGGGTGCGGGCGGCGCCGCTGTAGTGGGCGACGACGAACGCGCACGTCACGACACGGGGGCGCGGACGCGGCCGCGGGGCGGGGGGCTTGGTGATGGGGGTGGCGGGGCACCCCCAGGCGGCGCGGCGGCCACGACCGGCCTTCGGGTAGGCGGCCAGGAGGTCCGCGCACGTCACCGCCGCCGGCGGCGGCGGGGTCGCCTCACCCGGCGGCGCCGGTGCCGGTGCCGGTGCCGGGGCGGGGGACGGGGCGGGCGCCTCGCAGGGGCCGGGGAGGTCGAGGAATCGCCGGTACCCGTCGGACCAGGTGACCTCCACCCGGCCGGCGGTGACCGTCCAGGTGGGGTTGAGCTGCTGGTAGTCGGGGGTGACGACGATGCCGCCGGTGGCGGGGTTGCAGGCGACGGTGGCGGTGTGCGCCTGCGCCACCGCGGGGACGATGAGGGCGGCCGCGGCGATCGCCGCGACGCCGATGGTGGGGGTAGGGTGCGTCACGAGACGTCCTCCAGGTAGGGCGTTTCCGGGCCCCGGGCGCCTGCAACGCGCGCCGGGGCCGCCTTCGGGGTGGTGGTCACTGCGCCGGCGTCGTCGCCAGGTCAGCGGGCTGGCACTCGATCATCCGGTCGAGGAGCGCAAGCGCGGAGCGCTGGAGCCCTCGACGGGTGGGATCGAGTGCCTCAGACGCCGCCGACCCCGCCGCCGACCGCGCCGCCGACCACGCCGCCGACCGCGCCGCCGACCACGCCGCCGACCACGCCGCCGACCACGCCGCCGACTGCGCCGCCGACCCCGCCGCCGACCACGCCGCCGACCACGCCGCCGACCGCGCCGCCGACCACGCCGCCGACCCCGCCGCCGACTGCGCCGCCGACCCCGCCGCCGACCCCGCCGCCGACCACGCCGCCGAC
>CALMEC010000444.1 GCA_937862675.1 uncultured Actinomycetes bacterium | reverse complement strand
CTGTTGAGCAGCGCCATCAGCGTGGTCGGCCCGGCCACCGTGATGCGGTGGTCCCGCTGCAGCAGATCGACCAGCGTTCCGTGTCCGGGGCCGATGCCCCAGTCGGTGGGGATGGTGGAGTCGGTGTTGGTCGCCACCCAGGTGTACTCACGTAGAACGGGTGACGTCGGGTTCGTGCGGTCCACCATCAGATCGACGATGTCGGGCCAACCGCGGTCCGCGTTGGAGACCGCCGTCGGCGGGGACAAGAAGCTCAGATTGGCGTAGAAGGCGACCCGGTCGGCCCTCGCACAGAGAAACGGAGAGGGGTCGATGTCGGTCGTGCTCGGGGCCAGCTTCGTCGCACTGCGCACGTCACGCGACAATGCGGTGATGAGCTTCTGTGCCTCTCCCTGGTTCTCGAAGCGGTTGTCCACCACGTCCGAGGTCTTCTGGGTGATGAGGAACGCCGAGATGATCACCGTCATGACGATCCCGAAGATCGCCACCACGGTGATCATCTCGACAAGGGACTGTCCATCCTGGTTGCGGTGTCGGAGAGTGCGCCTCATGAGCTGGTCACCGTCACGATCGCGGTCTGTGCCGGTATCGAGTTGAAGGGTGAGAGCGTCACGGTCGTGCCCCCACTGGACGGGAAGGTGCCGGTCGAGCTCGACGCCTGGACCAGCCATTTGCCGTAGGGAGCGCTGACCACGACCTGGCCAGTGGACGCCGCGGTCTTCGTCGTTGTGGCATAGGTGATCGTCCTCGTCGAACACGTCGTGTCGACATTGACCAGCCGTACCTGTCGATTCTGCTGGGCGACACCCGACTTCACCACCTTGACGATCAACGAGGGGAGTCGCAGGGTGACGTCCGAGGTCTCCCCTGGCGCAACGGTCACGGTGGGTTCGCGGACGGAGGGGTCGCCCGGGTTGGCCAGATAGGTATCGGGATCCGCATTGATGCACGCTCCGGGCCAGAGGGAGTAGCCCTCATCGAACGGGAACAGGCTCCCGAGTGTTCGATTGAGCACAGATCCAGTGCCGGTCACCAACATCGACCCCGTCGGTTGGATGTGACTGTTGACGACGCGCAACGGCAGCACAGACGCCGCACTCGGCGCGGCGGCGACCGTAGAGCCGTCCAGCGGAAGGATCGTGGCCCGGATCGTGGCCGCCTCGTCGTAGATGAACGGGGGTATTGACGTCACGGGCCCGGCGACCACTGCGGTCGACGCTGAGACCGGCGTGTCGCTTCCGTACATGTCGACATAACCCGTCTTGTTGACGCTCATCGTGTAGTCGCCGTCAAGCAGGAACGGGAAGAACACACAGCCGTCGTCACCGCTGAGCTGTGTTCCGACCACCGTTGTTCCCTGCATGAGGGTCGCGGTCACCCCGGGCTGCGGGGCGCCCGCACCGTCGGTGACCTGACTGGCGACAGCACCCTGGGCCTCGTTGTACTGACCAGCCGGGGGGGCGACGAGGCTGGAATTGGTCACCGGACGAATCCCGTTCATGTTCGGCCAGCTGACCGCGATGTTGATGCGCAGATACGCGATGTCTCGTGCGTCGGTTCCGACACCGCAGTTGATGATCGTCCCGTGGCTGGGAACCCATTTCACGGTCTGTTTCGCCGTGTATTGGATCCCGTTGACGATCGTCTTCGAAGGATCGATCGTCGTCGGATCGTCCTGGTCGACCTGCGCTTTGAGGGTCTCGAAGTTCGTTGCACGCGCGCTGTCCATGAGAGTGGCAGCGAGGTTGGATGCCGCCATGCGGTTCGTGTCATTGCGGTTCGACTTCATCGCCGTGGTGAGCGCCATCGCGATCGCGGTCATGAAGATCGCGATGACGACGAGCGCGAACATCAGCTCCACCATGGTGAAGCCGGACTCGCGGGTACGTGCGGTTCGCGCGGCCATGATCAATCCCCCTCGGCCGGCCACGACGACCGACGGGAGCGCGGCGACGGGGCCATGCCCCTCTCGGCGATATGACACGTGACACCGCGGAAACCGCCGCGATGAGATCTCATGCGGGTGGCTGTCATGCAGCTACCGTCCTTGGCTCTTGCATCATCCGCCCGTATCCGTACGGGCGAAAACGTGAAGAAAGTGTAACAACGATCGGCCCCTTTCTTCAAGAGCTCGTCGTGGTGTCCGGCGGACGGGTGTCCTGTACGGAACGCCTCACGTGGTTTCCTCACCACGGACGAGACGACACCGCACCACCGTTATCGGAATATCGCCGTGATTCCATTACCCCCGCGGTGCACACCGTCGCAGCGGTCGTGGGCCGACGAGACGGATCCGCCAGCCAGGGGCGGAGGCGGGCCTCCGCGGACAGCGGGCGGGACCGATGGGCGGCGTGCTCCGGGCCAAGCAGGCCATCATCCGACGATCACCGGGCATCACCGGTCAGGCGACCTGCCCGGCCGCCCGCCTCACAATCCCCAGCCGGTCGATCGGTCACAGCACCGAGCGAGCACCCGGTTGACCGATAGGGTTCGAAGCATGGAGCAGGAACCCGCCACATTCGCATCGGTCGATCGCATGCTGGACGAGCTGATGCTGAAACACTTCGAGATGGCCGAGATGATCAGCGGATACCGCGACCGTCTGGCCGACCTGGAGGAGCAGCGGCTTCCGGACGCCGGTGAGGTCAACATGATGCGCCACCTCCCCGGAGCCCGGTACCACGTCTCCACCACCTACGTGCGTGAGCTCTGGCTCAAGACCGCGGTCGAGATCAAGCGCCTCTTCCCCGAGGACGACGCCACGGACTGAGTGTCTCGCCCGCGTCGCCCGGTCCGGGCATCGCGGTCAGCGGATGCGTGGCCGACCATGGTGGACGCGAATGCACCGGACGAAGCCGGTCACTCCCCGGCACACCTCGGCCGGATGGCCTCAGGCGGTTCCGAGCAGGTCGCGCAGGGCGCCCTCAACCTCCGGGAAGCGGAACGTGAACCCCGTGGAGCGGAGCACGTCGGGCACCGCGTGCTGTCCGGTGGTGACCGTGGAGGCGACCTCCCCTAGGAGCGCCCGGACGAGCACCCGGGGCGCGGGCAGCACGGCCGGGCGACGAAGCACGCGTCCGAGGACCCGGGCGAACTCCCGCTGACGCACCACGGCGGGGGCGACGAGGTTGACCGGGCCGGCGATTTCCGGGCCCTCGATGACGTGCCGCACGGCGGCGATGTGATCGGCGATGTGGATCCAGGGGAACCACTGGCGACCGCCGCCGATCGGACCGCTGAGCCCGAGACGGGCCACCCTCGTCAGCGTCGGAAGCGCACCCCCCTCCCGGGCCAGGACGATGCCGGTCCGGATGCGGACGACACGGACGCCGGCGCCCTCTGCGCGCATCGCCGCCCGCTCCCACGCCACGCAGACGTCGGCAAGGAAACCCGTTCCATGGGCGGCACGCTCCGTGACCGGCTGTTCGCCCGCCCCGTAGTACCCGACCGCACTCCCGTTGACGAGGACGGGCACCGCCGCTTCGGCGGCGGCATCCGCGACGTGCTCCGTCACCCGGACGCGGCTCTCGAAGATCTCGTCCTTCGCACGACGGGTCCAGCGCTGACTGATGCTCGCCCCGGCCAGATTCACCACCGCGTCGCAACCGGCGACAGCGTCCGCCGGGAGCGGTGACTGGGCGTCCCAGACGTAGGGGGTGCGGTTGTGCACACTCTCATCGTCGGGACGACGGACGACGGCCACGACGTGGTGATCGTCCCCCCGGAGAGACGCGTCGAGCGCCCGTCCGATCAGGCCGGTCGCCCCGACGATGGCGACCCTCACAGGAACTCGTCCTCGTCCTGCCCCGACATCGCGGTTGCGGCAGCGATCTCCCCCTCCAGCATCTCGAGGAGGTCGGCTGCCGAGATCCCGGGCGACGCCGTCGACCAGGCCAGGGTGAGCGGCACCATCGCCTGGTTGGCCATCCACACCCGCAGCCGCCCGACGGCCGCGGCCGCGACGGTGCCGTCGACGTCGGCCAGGGCGATGACGAGGGTGCGGGGGCCGATGCGCCAGACCCGGTCGGTCTTCCGAATGACGTTGGAGAGCGCCGCGGCCAGGCGGACGGTGAAGTTGGCCCGGCCCGCGCGGGTGATCTGGATCATCACCATCGAGACGCTGCGATGGAGGCGTTCGGCCGTGACCAGCGCACCGTCCAGCACCTCGCGGAAGACGTCGCGATCCGTCAGCTCGCTGATGGGCGGTGCCGGCGGAAGCAGCGGGCTGCGCCCCCTGCTGCGCCGTGCGGGCACTTCATGCGACTCGTTCATTGTGAGACGGACGACAAGGTTGGCGCATACACATGCGAATTCTGTCACGTCACTCGGAGGAATGCAGCACGGAAGCCGGAATCGGGATGATCGTCAGATGAGAACGGCACCCCGCAACGGGGTCAGGGCGACGAGAAGCCCGCCATCGTCATCGTACGCCGGGAAAAGGTCGATCGTCGCCCGCCTCATCTCGTCCAGTCCGTTGGGACGGAACGCACAGGGGACGTCGAGCGCACGGACACCCCAGTCCAGGCTCCTCGCGATCGGATCTTCACCATCCTGGAATGAAAGGTGGAGAAGCTGCACGATCTCGCTTCCGATCATCTCCGTCTCGCGATATCCCGTGGCGGCGACCGATCCGGCCCCGGCGGCGATCACGATGCGCGATTGATCGCAGACCACCAGGCCGGTGCGCGGGCCCGGGTAGTAGTCGTCGAGGAGTTCGAAGAGAAAGCCGAAACCGCAGCGGGCGCATCCTGATGGTTGATGGCCGACGTGGCGGTCGGCGATCGATCGCCGACCGCAGCCGGGGCAGATGAAGAGGGGCACGATTCCAGGATAGGCGGCCGCGGCCGGGCACCCGCCGATCCCGGTTCACGAGGTCTCCGGAGCGAGGACCGGAGAGCCTGGCCGCCCCTGCCTCCCGAGGGCGCGTGTCATGTCCGGTGCCAGGCACCGAGGATGACACGGCAGCGGCGAAATGCAGGCTTCTCCCTGCAAGACAGCGTATTTCGTAGTGGGCACACCGAACGCCGTGTCATGTCCGGTGCCAGGCACCGGACATGACACGGCGGATCGCCCCGGCGGCCTCTCGCGATACGACAACCGCGCAGCCGATGCCGCCCCTGCGCACGGGGAGTACGGTGCGAAGACGACGCGGACGGGGCCGACACGGGGCCCGGGGAGGTGGACGGAGATGACGGAGTCAGCCGTGCGGATCGGACGGGTCTACGAACCGGTGCAGCCGGAGGACGGGCACCGGATCCTCGTCGACCGCCTCTGGCCGCGCGGAATGCGCCGTGGAGACCCGCGCGTCGGCGAATGGATGAAGGACGCGGCGCCGTCCACCGATCTTCGCAAGTGGTACGGCCACGTCCCGGAGCGGTTCGACGAGTTCCGTACCCGCTACGAGCAGGAGCTCTCAGCCGGCGACGCGCAGCAGGCGGTGCTGCGGATACGCGAGCTCGCCGTCCGCGGGACGGTGACGTTGCTCACGGCCACGAAGGACCTCGACCACAGCGAGGTCCCGATCCTCGCGGAGGTCGTGTCCCAGCAGCCCGGCCGCACCGCGATCGACGGCTGAGGGCCGGCCGGCCGGGGTCGCCCGCGAGGATCACCGCCAGGGCGCACGCCCCGGCTGGGGCGTGCCGGGAAGCTCCCATCGCCAGACGGGGAGGTTGAGCGGCGCGCCCTGCGTCCGCTGGAGAGCGGAGACGAGGTCGGCCAGACCGGCGGGCCCGCCGGGCGGGGCCCGGGAGATCACCCTGCCCCCCGACGGGGCGGCCCGTCCCCCCGCCACCCGCCGAACGGAGGAGGGCGGGGAG
>CALMEC010000443.1 GCA_937862675.1 uncultured Actinomycetes bacterium | reverse complement strand
CGATCTCGCAAAGGATGGACGTGTCTTTCCACGCATCCCGGTAATAGGCGGTGTCGATGCCCGCGCCGGTGCCCATTTCGAGGCCGGTCAGCGTCTCGAAATCGACGCCGCGCCCTGTGGTCCGGCGCTCGTAGCACTGCGTCCCGGAATAGCGGAACGACGCCGATTGCTGCGGGATGATGAAAGCGCCGTGGTCGGCCAGTTCTGCCGCAATGTCGATGACGTGGAATTCAAACTCCGGGCCGCGATAGCGGGGGCCGTCGCCGGAACGGCGGACACGCCCGAAAGGCGGGTTGCCGATGGCGAAATCGTAGTGGCCAAGATCAAGCTCGCGCCAGTCGAACAGGTCGGCATTGATCCAGCAGGCTTCGGGCAGGAGCTTGCGCCCGACAGCGCAATAGCGTGGGTTGATCTCGATGCAGGTTATCTCTGCGGGCCGGGTTCCCCACTTGCTGCGGCAATGGATGAAATAGCTCAAAATGCCGATGCCGGCGCAAAGGTCGATGACGCGGCCGGAACCGCCATCCAGCGCGAAATCCCCGGCCAAATCCCACGGCGTGAAGAACGCGCCCGCCGCGCCGTTGATGTGGTTCGCGCCCTCGTGCCAGTTCTGGAACACGAAATCGCGCTCGTCCTCGGTCAGCCGGTCCTTCCACGGCCCCTCGTCGTCGGCGACGGCGTCCAGCGCCGCGAGGCGGTTGAACTGCCCGTTGCCGCCCATCCCCGCGGTGCCCCAGCCGTTGCGCCCGGCCTGGAACAGCCTTCCGTAGACGCCGAACTCGATGTCCTGCATCCAGGTGAGCAGCCTCGAGCGGTTGTAGATCCGGACCTGCGATTGGACCCCGCCCACCCGTGGGTCGGCGAAGTGGGCGGCGGCGCGGGCCGGCGCGTCGGCGGCCAACCGGCCGTCGGCGTCGACGATCACGACGATCGTGTGATCCCGGTCGAGTCCGGGCAGGTCCTCGGCGAGCCGGCGGTAGGCGTGGTTGAGCGCGGCGGCCTTGCCCCGCCGGGCGTCGGGCGGATCGCGCCGGATGATCCGCAGGTCGGGATGGTCGATGCCGGCCAGTATCCGCGGGGTGTCGTCGGTGGACCCGTCGTCGATGACCACGATGTGACGATGCGCGACCGGCCGGGACACGCTGTCGACGATGGTCCGTTCCTCGTTGAGTGCCGGGACGAGGAACACCCATGTGAAGGCGTCGGTGTCGGCGCGCCGGCTCGTCGCCAGCTGCCGGGCGGAGCGGACGAACAGCAGGGTCGTCCACGCCATCATGACCGTCACCACCACGAGGGCGACGGTGAAGTAGATCTGCCAGCCGACCGGGAGGCCGTCGAACAGGCCGATCACACCGAGGCGTCCTCGGGGACGATCGGCGCGACGCCGTCGGACGAGGCGGCCGGGACACCACGGGCGCTGGTGAGCGACGCGAACTGCGGTCCTGCGGCGCGGCCCACCGCGGCCCGGTCGTATCCCGGCCCGAATGGCACCGGTGCGCTGCCGCCGATCAGAAGGTGTTCCAGGGCGGCGACGATCCGCTCAGCGGCCCGTCCGTCCCCGTAGGGGTTCTCGGCCTGCGACATCCCCGCGTAGGCGACCGGGTCCTCCAGGAGGCGGCGGCCCTCCTCGACGATGAGCGCGGGATCGGTACCCACAAGCCGGAGTGTGCCGGCGGTGACGCCCTCGCTGCGCTCGGTGGTCTCGCGCATCACCAGAACGGGCTTGCCGAGCGACGGCGCCTCCTCCTGGATGCCGCCGGAGTCGGTGAGGACCAGGTGGCAGCGCCCCAGGAGCTTGGAGAACGTCGCGTACCCCAACGGTGCGATGAGGAGCACGTTGTCGAGATCGGACAGCCGCCCGGCCAGGACCTCCTCGACCTGCGGGTTCGGGTGGACGGGCAGGACGAAGTGGACGTCCGGATGGAGTGCCGCCAGACCGGCGACGCCCTCGGCGATGCCCTCCAGCCCGGCGCCCCAGTTCTCGCGACGATGCGCGGTGACGACGACGATCCGTCTGTCGCTCTCGTAGAGCGCCTGAAGGCGCGTGTCGTGGAAGGTCATGTCCAGCGTGGACGCCCAGAGCAGCGCGTCGATGCCGGTGTTGCCGGTGACGTAGATCCGCTCGGCCGGGACGTTCTCCCGGACCAGGTTCTGCAGGTTGGTCACCGTCGGCGCGAAGTGCATGGCCGCCGTCCGTCCGATGACCTGCCGGTTCAGCTCCTCCGGGAACGGTGAGCGGATGTCGTCGGTGCGAAGGCCGGCCTCGACGTGCATGACCGGGATCTGCATGTGGAAGGCCGACAAAGCAGCAGCCATCGCGGAGCTGGTGTCGCCGTGGACGATGACCGCCGCCGGGAAGCGCCCCTGCAGGACCTCCTCCTCGGTGGGCGTGCGACCAGCGTGCACCTCGAACCGCTCGGCGCAGAAGTCCTCGAACCGCTCCATCACCGACGCGACACGGGCGTTGAGATTGGCCTGACGGCCACCGGACCACAGGATGACCTCGGGCGCGAAGCCGGCCAGGTCGAGGATGTCCTGCACCATCGCGTGGTGCTGGCCGGTGGAGACGACAAGCGGCTCGTAATACGCGCTGGCGGCCAGCGCCTGGATGACCGGCAGCAGCTTGATGGCCTCGGGCCGTGTGCCGACGACGACCGGCACGCTGATACGCGCCGGCATCGCCTGATCTCTCTCCCCGCGGTGATGTGCGCTCACACGACTCCGTTCGTTCATCCTGGCGCGATCCATTGCGCTTCTATGAGGTTTCATCGGTTTTCGGACGTGGAACTTGAACCGGCCGGTTCTGACCGGACAACCGGAACGGGCAGGCCCCGGAGGCGTCATGCATCGGACGGCAGTGACGGTTACCGCGTCCTCCACGAGCGAGACGGAGCCCGCCACATGCGGGACTCGCCCGACCGCGGTGTGCTGTGACGGCAGCCCGGAACCGTCGCGCCAGTGGAGATGGTCTGAGCGCGCGACCTCGCACACGTCGGAGACCCATCGGAGGAGATCGTCCGCACCGTCCGCGGGCCACGCCGCTCTCTCCCCATGGCCGCTCCACGGGCGACTCCGCCGTATTAGGACACCCTAATTTCAGAACGGGTAGGTTTCGCGCGCAGCGTCGAAGGGACAGCAATGGGATCCGAGGGGGCCAACGTGGGAGCAGGGATGAGCGGCGATGCCGCCGGAGGACGTATTTCGGTCCGGGCGACGGTCCTCGTCGCACTGATCGGAGTGTTTCTGGTCGCGCTGATCGGAGCGGCCAGAGCGACGGCCGGCCCGCCCGCCGGCTTCGAGATCCGAACGGTCATCAGCGGCCTCAACCAGCCCACCGCATTCGCGTACGCACCGGACGGGCGTGTCTTCATCGCCGAGAAGGCGGGCCTGGTGAGGGTCTGGGACGACGGACGGCTGACGACCTTCCTCGACATCCGCGAGGAGACCAACACGTTCAGCGACCGCGGGCTCCTGGGCCTCGCGCTGGATCCGGACTTCGCCACGAACGGCTGGGTGTACGCGGGCTTCGTCCAGGACGGCGACCAGGCCCAGCCCGACCAGCTCGTCCCCTCGACGAACCGCATCATCCGGGTGAAGGGCTCCGCCGCGAACCCGAACGTCGCCGATGGGAACACCGGCCAGACCGTCCTGGCGGGGACGCCGCAGCCCGGCCCCTGGCATACGATCGGCCAGCTCGCATTCGACGACCGGGGCAACCTGCTCGTCGGCCTGGGCGACAGCAGCTGCTACTACCCGGGCTTCGTCGCCACCTGCACCCTCGACGTCCAGGACCCCGACAGCCCCGTCGGCAAGGTGCTCCGTTTCAACCCCGAGACCGGTGCGGGAGACCCCCGCAACCCCTACTACAACCCCGCCGATCCGATGTCGACGCGATCGCGAGTGCTCGCGCTCGGACTGCGCAACCCGTACCGGTTCAGCATCGACGCGCCCACCGGCGATGTCTGGGTGGGCGACGTCGGCAACGCCGACTTCGAGGAGATCGACCGCGTCCCGGCCGCGCCGGCGAACGCGAACCAGGTCAACTACGGCTGGCCTTGCTACGAGGGCGGCAACGGCACGAACGCCAAGCAGACGGACTACTCGACCGCCACGCTGACGCGCGACCGGTGCGCCACCCTCTACTCACCCGCCGAGGGCGGCACCGGCCCCGGCGCCATCCCGCCGGTCTTCGCCTGGCGTCACACCGGTGCGGACGCCGTGGTGGCGGGCCCGGTCTACCGCGGCTCCGACTACCCGGCGAGCTACCTCGGACGGCTCTTCTTCGCGAACTTCGTCACCGGCGCCGTCATCACCCGCGCACCCGACGGCACGGTGACCGAGTTCGGCACCGCGGACGGCTACGGGAACCCGGCCGAGATCCGCACCGCCCCGAACGGCAACATCGCCTACGCCGACTACTCCGGCGGAACGATCCGGGAGATCGTCGATCTCGACCCCAACGATCCGCCCCGGACACCGGATCCCGACCCCACCCCGGACCCGGACCCCACGCCGACCACGTCGCAGAATCCGGCGGCGGACCCCGCCCAGACGCCGATCCCGTCACCGGCGCCGAATCCGATCACGGCACCGCCTCTGCGCTGCGACGGACCGACCGCGACCA
>CALMEC010000442.1 GCA_937862675.1 uncultured Actinomycetes bacterium | reverse complement strand
GGGGCCGCCCCGCCGGTAGATCTCCAGCCCCCACGGCAAGGTGGTGGGGGCGCCGTACAGCTCCTGGTTGAAGTAGTTGCCGATCCGGCCGATGGCCTGCGCCACCAGGAGTCCGGGGGCGACGGCGTCCATGAAGCGGGTGATGTCGGCGTCGGCGCGGTGCAGACGCCACAGCCCGACGGCGGCGCCACCGGCGATCCCGCCCCAGATGCTGAGACCGCCCTCCCAGATGGCGAACGGGCCCCACCAATGCGGGGGTACCACGTCGCTCCAGCTGGTCATCACCGAGTAGAGCCGCGCACCGATCAGACCGCCCGGGACACCCCAGATCGCGACGTCCAGGACGAGGTCACGGTCGCCCCACCGGGCGGTGGTCAGCCGAATCGCCGCCGCGATCGCCACGATGTAGCAGAGGCCGTACATGTGCACGGTCAGTGGGCCGACGTGGAATGCGTCGAACGGTGGGCTCGGCAACGCGGCGATCACGGCGCCATTCTCACAGAGGCACGGTCACCGATCCCGGTCGGGCGTCGCCCCGGGTCCGCGACGCGGCGCACTGTGGACGATGGAGAGATGAGATGAGGCACAGCCTGCGCGAGAGGGTGACGGCGCGGGCCCGCCGCACGGGGAGACCGCGGCCGGCCCCCGACCGGGCGGATCCCAGGACGCCCGCCGCCGCGGTGTTCCGATGCCCGCCTGTGTCACAATCGTTGCCGGTGCGGCGGAGACGGCGGTGCGCCGCGCCCGTGGCCACCATCGATGCGGGTGCCGACCAGCGGGCTGGACGCGGCCGGGTGACCCGGTGATCTCGGATGGAGGCGGTGTATGGAGGACGACAACGGGGCTGCCGGCGTTCCCCGATGTACCCGGCATCCAGATCGTGAGACCCTCCTCACCTGTACCCGATGCGATCGCCCCATGTGCCCGGACTGCCTCGTGCCGGCGGCCGGCGGCATGCAGTGCGTGGCCTGCGTCCGCGGGAGCGCGAAGGAGGAGCCGAAGGTCGCGCGTGAGCTGACGGTGGCGCGACGCCGTGCCCGGCGGCCGGGCTGGGTCTTCTGGACGCTCGTCGCCGTGTTCCTCGCCCTCTGCGTCGCCCTCACCCGGTTCTCCGAGTCGGAGGTCATGTTCGGCGACGTGTCGTCCGGCCTGAAGGCCGCCGCGTTCCTGACCGTTCTCGTGGGATGGGTCATCAGCCTGTGCATCCACGAGTGGGCCCATGCCTACGTCGCCTACCGCAGCGGCGACCACTCCGTCGTCGGGAAGGGGTATCTCAATCTCGACCCGCGGAAGTATGTGGATCCGGTGTTCTCATTGGTCTTCCCGATCCTCTTCCTGCTGATGGGCGGCATCGGCCTGCCCGGCGGCGCCGTGTGGATCGACCACGGCAACATCCGCTCACGCGCCAGCCGGTCCCTGGTCTCGGCCGCCGGACCCGCGGTGAACCTGGTGTTCGGCGTCGTCTGCGTCG
>CALMEC010000441.1 GCA_937862675.1 uncultured Actinomycetes bacterium | reverse complement strand
GGGGAAGCGGCCTCCGCGTTGTCGAGCTACAGCTCCCCCCCCCCCGCCTGGACCTACACGGACCCGGGTGGGACGTCGATCACCGCCTCCACGAAGATCACCATCCCCTCCACGTCGCTGTCGCCCCTCGGCTGCTACGACAACCGGGTGCAGGGGTCCAGCCACTTCGAGATGGTGCAGTCCACCTCCGCCGCCTTCGGCTACGACATCACCCTGGAACCGAAGAGCCTCGAGTCGGGGGAGTTCCCCGGCCGCCTCGTCCCGCGCATCCGCGTCGGTGACGACACCGACGTCATCCTCGAACCGGAAGACACGGATGGTGTCGAACCTGCCCTGTCGCCGGGGGTGACGATCGACGCCTCCGACCAAACCCTCAACCTGATCGGCAGTGGCGCCGGCATCGCCGACGGCCGCGGCTCCCAAACCCTCGCGGAGGTCGCCGACCTCGAAAACCTCGACACCGGCCTGTTCGCGATGGAAGCGTGGGTTGACGCCGGGGACATCGCGTTCGTGGACCTCCTCGCCGCCCGGTTGAACGCGGAGCTCGCGTTGCGGGCGACACCATGGGAGGAGGTGCGGGCCACCCCAAGGGCGCAGGAGAGGATGTCGGACACCTGGCCCCTGTCGGGGGCCCTCTCCGCGATGCGGTGGCAGCCGGGTGACGGCGTCCGCATCAGGGTGGAGGACATCGCCGTGGAGGACGCGGAGCCCCGCCAGATCATCCAGGTGACCCGGACGTTCACCCCGGAGGGCCGCACCGGCACCCAGGTGGCGTTCCGGCAACGCCCACGCTCCGCAGCGAGGAACGTCCGCGGCCACCTCCGCGGCGCCCTCGCCCTCGGCCGTTCCTACCAGCGGACGAAGGCGACGCTCACCAGCCCCTACATCGAGCAGACCATCACCAGCGGCGGCGGGTTCTCCAGCACCGCCAACATCCCGCTCCTCCCCGGCGACCAGGTGACCCGGGCGTACGTCCGGATCGTGGTGAACACCAACAGCCAAACCCTCGGGATCGAACTGAACTCGACGGACCGCACCGCCTCCCTCGGTGGCGGTTGGAGCACCGTCCCGGTGGAGGTGGACATCACCGGGTACGCCACCCAGGCGAGCACCACCAACAACCGGCTGTCCCTCCGCATCCAGAACAACGGGGGGTCAGACAGCGTCGTCCACGGCCTGATGGTCGTGGAGGTGCTGCGGTGACCCGGTCGGAGGCGGATCGGGTGATCGAAGTCCTCCGTGGCGACTTGGATGACTGGAAGGTGGAGGTCCGTGGCGGCATCGCCCGGATCGAGGCGAAGGTCGATTCGGTGGAGGCGAAGCCGCTGCCGACGAGTGGCGTCGTCCGCGTCGAGTTCCGGGTGGATGGCGTCGTCGCCCACACCGAACTGTCCCCCCCGTACGTCCTCGAGACGGGTGGCGGATACGACACCACCCAGTTGGTGGACGGCCCCCACCTGTTCACGGTGGAGGCGTTCTACGTGTCGGGTGGCCCGTCCCCTGTCTCCGCCACCGAGTCGCGGGTGGTCGGCAACGTCACCGAACCGCCGCCACCCCCACCGCCGCCGCCGCCGCCGCCTCCGTCTGACGTGTGCGCCGACGTCCGTGCCGCCCTCGCGGCGATGACGGCGGAACGCGACGGCCTCCGCGAGCTCCGGGACCAGGCACTCGACGAACGGGACGCCGCCGCCGCCCGCGCCGCCATCATCCGCGCCGCCGCCTCCGCCGCCCGGGACACCCTGAACGGGGTGCTCGACTGATGGCCCCCACCCCCGCGGCCAACGGCTACGTCCCGTGGGGGATCTACCTCGACGACCGACGGTCCAGCACCGAACGGCTCGACCGGATGGAGGGGAAGATCGACCGGATCCTCGACCGCCAGGAGAAGTTCGAGGTCGCCGCCGCCCGCGAAGACGGCCAGGAGGCGGCCGAGCAGGCGGCGGAGGTCGCCCTGGAGCGCAACCGCCGCCGCCGCGGAGAGGTGGTCCGCGACGTCTGTCTGTGCGTTTTCTCCGCCGCCCTCACCATCGGCGGCGCCATCCTCATCAGCTTCCTGACCGGAGGGCCAACCTGATGCTCGCCTACCCGCCCCTGCCGACCGCGAACGTCAGCTACGGGAAACCCGGCTACCAGGACTGGGCGTTCAACCTCGCCGACCCGGAGGGGATGTTCCCCCGCCCACCCGGCAGGCATGGGGCGGTCGACTGGTTCGCCGACGGCGGCACCCCCGTGAAGGCGGCCCGGGCGGGGCGGGTGGTGGAGGTCACCCCCACCCGGGGGCAGACCGGCCAGGTGTTCGGCGGGGTCGTCAAGGTCCAGGAGCCGAACGGCAACGTGTGGGTGTACCGCCACGTCAGCCCCTGCGTCCAACTCGGCCTGGAGGTGGAGGCCGCCCAGACGATCGCGTTCGTCACCACATGGTTGGACGGCCCCGACCACCTCCACCTGGAGGTGTGGCGGACCCTCGCCGGCGGCTACAACTTCGGCAACGCCATCGACCCCAGGTCGTACACGTTCACCCTCGTCTACCAGGGTGAGGGGAAGCCGCCACCCCCCCACAGCGAATCGCTGCGGCTGGTGGTGAACGACCGGCGGTGGGCGGGGTGGGAGGCGGCGGCGGGGCCGATCGAGTGGATCGTCCGCAACGGCCTCGCGAAAACCTCGACCGCCGCGATCGCCTGGAGGGGCCGCGTCTGGCGTGGCCCGAAGGACGTCGTGAACGTCGCGAAGAGTCTGCACCGCACCTACCTGGAGGACTAGCCACATGGCCCAGCCAATCGAGTCGAAGCCCGCCGCCGGCCTGCTCGGCGGCGCCGTCTCCACCCTCGCGGTGGGACTCCTCTCCCGCTACACCACCTACGACCCGGATCCGGCTGAGGTGGGGGCGATCGTCACGATCAGCAGCTTCGCGGTGGCGTGGCTCGTCCCGTCCCGCCTGCTTGGCCGCTACACCCCCGACGACTCCGAGATCCCCGGTGGGGAGACCCTGCCGACCGGCGCCGAGTAGCTACTGGGGCGTGGTGAGCCCCGCCCGCTCGAGCAGCTGGGCCGCCGAGTCGGGGGCGACCGGCTCCAGGTCCGCGGCGATGTCCTCCACGATCTGCCGCATCGACCGTGACGGCACCGTCGAAGCGGCGTTCGGGGTGTAGACGGCATCCGGCTTCGCCCGGGTGATGTCGATCACCTGGTCCGCGAGGTTCCTCGCCTCCGCATCCGACCCGGTCGGCTGCCCCGCATAGACCGCGAGGAAGTGGGCGACGACGTTCTGCTCGTAGGGGTTGAGCGTCTGCGCCGCCGGCTCCGCGCCGCCGCCGCCGCATCCGGCGAGGAGGAAAACCGCCGCCAACGCGGCTGCCAACACGATCACCAGCCGTCCCATTTTCTCGCCCCCCATCAGGTGCCTTCCAGGTAGGTACGCAAGGCGGGCCGCCAGCTTCCCGACCGTGAGTGTGTCTTCACTCATAAAAATATGGAGCCCCCCCCGACCGGCTAGTTCTCCCTGCCGCCTGTGGACCGCCACCCCCGGGATTGGTTAGCGTCAGTCCCCCTCGGCCCGTCCTTCCCGTCGATGGTGATCCGGGGGTGAACCGAGGAGGCTGGGGTGGAGCAGCGAACCGAGGCTGAGGCCCTGCGGCGTGTCGCCCGCGTGCTCAAAGAGGAGGCGGGTCGCCTGCCCTGCGAGAGTGCCGTCGGCGTTCTGTTCGACGAGATGGCGCAACGGCTTCTCGGGCTTCGTCAGCCGCTGCAAGGATCCGTCTGGCGTCCTCCTCGCTGACCTCCACCCGCCCCCCCGGGTCGTCGGTCAACCCCAACAGGTAGTCGGCGGACACGCCGAGGGCGCGGGCGATGGCGGCGAGTTTGTCCGCGAGCGGCACCTGCCCGTGCAACTCGATGTTGATGAGCGACTGGCGGCCCGGCACCCCCGGTGACTTCGCCAGTGCCTCATGGGACAGCCCCCGCAGTTCGCGGGTTTCCCGCAAGCGCGTGGCGAGTATCTGCATCGGCCGAGACGCTAGTCGGCTAGACACATCGGGGGAAGTCCTATGGACAAGACGTAAAGGACTTGACATGTCCTGCCGACTAGACCTATCGTGCGCGACATGCAGTTCAGCCCCGACCTCGCCGTCGCCCACCGGGAATCCCTCGGACTGAGCCGGCGGGGCGCGGCCCGGGTCATCGGCCTGAGCCGCCAGGGCCTCATCAACATCGAGGACGGCGAGAGCGTCCCCAGTGTCGCGACCCTCGCCCGGATGGCGACCGCGTACGCCCGAACCCCTGACGACTTCTTCCATGGCGTGGACGTTGGCACGTCCAACGGCGCCCGTGGGAAAGCCCCTGAGACGAGCACGGCCCCGACGGACGCCTCCCAGCGTTCACCCGTCGGGGCCTAAGCGAAGGAGACGATACCAGTGCCCATCCCCCGCACAGGCGGGCGCCCCAAGTCCGCCGACGGCCACAGGGACGACGCCATGTTGGCGTTCCTTGAGTTCGAGGGGCGGGTTGACCAGCTGATCCGGCTCGCCCAGCAGCACTACCGCGAGCAGCGGGACCTCCTCACCGCGATGAAGGAGGACGCCCGCGGGGCCGCCCTCTCATGGCGGTACGGGGAGATCGTCGATCAGCAGGTGGAGGTCGCCGCCCAGATGGCGGCAGGTGCCCAGTGATCCGCGCCCTGTTGATCATCGACGCGGCGACGGAGATCCCCGCCCTCGCCTTCCGGATGGACGAACCCACCATCGGCGCCGCCACCGAACCCCACAGCGGGGTTGCGGCAGCCGCCGGGGGAATGTTGACCGCGGGGATCCTCGCCCGCGCCGGATACGGCCGCACCCTCCCCGACCACCACCGGTACGTCTGCCTCATCCGCGCCGACGGCCCCAGCTTCCGGGCGGAGGTGGACCCCTACGCATGGGATGACCTCGCCATGACCTGCGCCCACCGGTGGCTCGTCGACCACATCGACGAGCACCCCCCGGGGGGTGCCCTGAACGTCGAGCCGTTGCGGCATGAGTTGGTGCGGGGCCGTGAGCAGGCGGAGGCGCCCGTCACGGTCGGCCACCACGACCACGATGACCCTGCGGCGGCTGCGTGATGGAGCCGTTCAACCCGATCATCAGCGCCCGCCACCGCCGACGCCGGGTCCGGGACCTCGCACTCGCCGCCACCGTGTTCGTGGCGGTCACCGTCGGCGCCTACCTGGTGATCGAGCGGGCCACCTACTGGATCGCCCTCCATGTGTGACGAACCGGACCTCCGCGAGTTCGTCACCGAATGCGGTGCGTGCGGCCGACCCCTCCGCGAAGACGAAGCGTGCGACTGCCACCTCCATGCCGGGGAGGTCGCCCATGAGGAGTTCTGGGCGCGGGCCGCCGCCACCGGAGGGACATGGCTGTGAGCGCCGCCGAGTTCAACGGGGCTTTCCAGGCGCTCCGCCAGGCCGTCCCACCCCTGAAGCCGACGAAGACGAACCCGCACTTCAAGAGCAAGTACATCCCCCTCGACGCCATCCACGACGCAGTGGACCCGCTACTCGTCGAACACGGCTTCACCTGGTCCGCGTTCCCCACCATCAGCGACGGGCGGCCCGCGATGCGGTACGAGCTCCGCCACGTCGCGACCAACGAAGTGTGGGGCGACGTGATGCCCCTCCTCGTGGACAAGGAGAACTCGCAGGGCCTCGGCTCCGCCATCACCTACGCCCGCCGGTATGCGATCTCCGCTGTCCTCGGGATCGTCGCCGACGAAGACGACGACGGCCACAAAGCGGCGCACGCACGGAGCGCCGCCCCCGCCCCACCGCCGGTGGAGCGGTCCACGGGTGGGGTCATCACAGAGGCGCAGCGACGCCGCCTGTTCGCCATCGCCACCTCATCCGGGAAGACGAACGAACAGGTGAAGGCGATGATCCTCGACCTCACCGGCCAGGACTCATCGAAGGGGATCCCCCGCGACAAGTACGAAGCGGTCGTCGCCGCCGTCGAAGCATCCAGCGACGTGGAGGACATCCCGCTGTGACCATCGCCAGCTACGACGCCCTCACCAACGAGCAGTTGGCCGGCGAGTACGAACGGTTGAAGGACGAGCAGCGGCGGGTGAAGCAGAAAGCCGCCGCACTCCACACCGAAGCCATCCTCGTCGAAGCAGTCCTCATGCGCCGACTCGGCGACGGGGAAGCGGTGGTGAGCGACCACAGCGGCCGGGTGTGCTTCAAGGCGGAAGGTCCGATGGGGACCGCCGGGGTGAACAAGGCCGCCATCGACGAGTACGCCGCGGACCTCCCCGACGACTTGCAGCCCCGGCAGGAGACCCGCTACCCGGGGGTCACCCAGATCCGGCAGGCGGGGAAGGACGGCCGCCTCCCCAACGGCATCCGGGTGGATGACCTCCTGGTCCCCGCCC
Source organism: uncultured Actinomycetes bacterium (assembly GCA_937862675.1). Lineage (GTDB taxonomy): Bacteria > Actinomycetota > Thermoleophilia > Miltoncostaeales > Miltoncostaeaceae > CALMEC01. The sequence goes on along the minus strand of CALMEC010000441.1, from coordinate 4,005 downwards.
CAGCCGGGTCCGTCCTGCGGTGGCGCACCATCGGCCTCGAGGCGGTGGAGGCATGAGGAGTGACGAGATGGCCGGCGCGGATCGGGGCACGACCGCGCAGGCCCGCCGGCGGCCGCGGGGGGGGACCCCCGCCGCCGGCCCAGAACAGATGGTGGCGCAGCCCCCTTCGCCACCGTCTGAGCCGCAGCCGCGGGTGACGGCTGCGGACCGGGAGGCGCGGGCGGGGCACACCGCCCGCGCCAACCGGAGAGTCGGACGCCCCCGCGTCCACAGCACCGAGGAGATGCTGCAGGCCCTCCGCGAGTTCCGCGAGGTGCATGGCCGCGTCCCCTCCCAGGTGGACTTCAACATCCGCCGCCCCAACGCCAGCGTCTACAAACGGCGCTTCGGGTCCTGGGGGGATGCGTTGCGGGCCGCGGGGATGGAGCCGGTGTACGGGCGGCCGAGGAAGAGGGCGGCATGAGCGACCACCCCTGGGCGCACATCCCCGCCCTCATCGAAGCCGGGGTCCTCACGCCCGAGGACGCCCGCGACAACATCGTCTTCGCCCAACGCTCCACCCTCCGCCGCGCATTCCGCGAACTCCAAGGACTGCTGGTGGAGATGCACGCCCGGGACGAGATTACCCCGAAGGGCCTCGAACGGATCCAGGGCGTCATCGTCCGCGCACAGGCCGACGAGGCCCCGGACGCATGACCGACCCCATCCCCCCTTCCGGTGAAGTCGAACGCCACGCCCGCCAGGTTGACGGGACCTGCGGTGACGCCAGCTGCCCCGCCTGCCGGTTCGCCGACATCTTCGACGACATCAAACGACTCGACGCCGAAGTGCGCCTCGCGTTCGGGGAACTCCTCCTCGAAGTGGCGGCCGCCCTGGTGATCGAAGCCCGCGCCGAACTGGGCCGATGACCATCTTCGCGACCATCACCGTCACCGCCGGCGTCGCCCTCGCCGCAACCGCACCCATCCTCCTCGCCGAACCCGCCACCCCCCCCAAGGTGGAGGCGGTCACCGCGACGGACCTGCGGGCACAACTCGCCCGGGAACGCCGCGCCCACCGCACCCAAGTGACGAAGTTGCGGGCCGCCGTTCGCGCCGCCCACTCCAAACCCGACTTCGTGTGGTGGTCAACCCGAGACACCCGGAAGGTCGCGGAAGCCGTGTTCGACGAGCAGGGCGTGTCCAACAGTGAGCGCGCGTACTGGCGGTGCATCATCACCCGCGAATCCGGGTGGCGGGCGGACGTCTGGTACGGCGGCGCCCGCGGATGGCGCCCCGAGTACGCCGGGACGGACCGGGTCAACGGCCTGATGCAGATGCGGCCCTACCACGCCGACCTCGCGGACGACCGCGTCGTGTCGTACGCGACGTACCTCCGGACCAGCGATCCGGTGTTCAGCATCCGCAAGGCCCTCCGCCTCGGACACGGACCGTTCTTCGCCAGCAACGGCGGGTGCGGGTGACCCTCCCAGCCCTCCTCACCGTCGCTGAGGCCGCCCAGCGGATCCGAGGCCGCGACGACCGGGAAGCCTGCGAGTTCGTCCGCGGACTCATCGTCGATGGCCGCCTGTCGGCGATCAAGCAGCGTGGCCGCTGGTACGTCCAGGCGCAGAGCATCGACATCCTCGCCCCCCCCAAGTTGACCGCCCGGCCTGCCGCAGCCCCGCCGCGGCAGGTGGCGATCCACCGGGCTAGGAGGAGAGTTGCTTAGCCGTCTCGTCGAGGCGGGAGGCCTGCGACTCCGGCCGGTCCAGCAGATGGCCGTACACGCGGAGCGTGAACCCGGCGTTCGAGTGGCCCAACTGGTCGGCGACGTAGACGAGGTCTTGGCCGGCGGCGATCCGCAGGCTCGCGTTCGAGTGGCGCAGGGCGTGCAGGCCGCACCGCTCAATGCCGCAGCGGTGCAGCGAGTCATGCCAGTACCGCAGCCACGGCGTGTAGGTCGGCTTCCACAGCCGCTCATCCGGTTCCACTGTGGGGAGGACCGCGAGGGCCCGGGGGGACAGGTCCACCGCCCGGTTCTTGCGGCTCTTCGTCGGCCCCGTCTGGCCGGTGCGGCTGTGGACGGTGCGCCGCACATGGATCACCGCCCCCTCGACATCCCGTCCCTCCAAGCCGACGAGCTCGCCGGGGCGGACCCCCGTCAGATACGCGAACAGCGTCATCGAGTCATACGGCTCCACCAGGTCGGCGACGACGCGCTCCACCTCACCGGGGGTGAGGAACCTCGGCTCCGACCGGTTCCGCTCCAACCGGTGCCGCCGCATCGACGGGACCTCATCCACCAACCCCATGTCGCTCGCGAAGCCGAGCACCGACCGGGCGGCGATCCGCACCTGCCGGACGTAGCTGGGGGAAGCCCCCTGGGCGAGGATGTCCCCCTCCATCTCCGCCAACATGGCGGCGTTCACCGCCCGCACATCCGTGTCCCCCAGCCACCGGTCGGCGTGGGCGATGGCGCACCGGTAGGCGTGGGCGGTGTTCGGCCCGACACGGCGTTCCGCCTGCGCCAACCAACGGGCGGACAACGCCTGGAAGCCGTGCTCACCGTCGGGGAGGGGGGCGACCACCCCACCCGTCAGCCGCTCGAGGAGCGCCCGGTGTTCACGGCGGGCGTCCACCAGGTTCGGGCCGAGGTTGACGTACCGGCGGGACCCGTCCACACGGATGTCCGCCACCCACGAGCAGCCGCATGACTGCCACGCCTTTTGCTTGCGGTCCCCTGTCAGGCCCCGCCCGTGAGAGCATTTCTTCACCAGCGCCACTGTCGCCTCCGATCAGTGTTGGGGAGAAGCGGCTGGGGAGCCGCGTGGGGAGTATCCCCCTGAACCCCTCATGGGTAAAGGGGTGCAGGACTAGCGGAGGGAGTCCGACTGGCACCCCGTCGGCGTGTACCGCTCACCGCACCGTTACGGCTGTTTCGGGGGTGGCGTCGTCTCCCCGCTGGTACCGCACCGGATCCCGCTATGAGCGGCTGAACACAGCCACCCGGGGAGACGGGTGGGCGCGTGGGGAGAAGCCGTGACCACCACCGCACCGAAGCTCACCGAGGCCCAGTGGCAGCAGCAGGTGACGGACCTCGCCGTCCACCTCGGCTGGACGTGGGCGCATTTCCGCCCCGCCCTCACCGCCCGTGGGTGGCGGACCGCCGTCAGCGGCCCCGGCGGTGCCGGATTCCCCGACCTGATCCTGTGGCGTGACCGGGTCCTGTTCGGCGAGTTGAAGACGGACGCCCGCCGCCTCCCCCCCCAGCAAGAGGGGGCGATCGTCGGTTTGACCGCCGCCGCCGCGGACGTCCACATCTGGCGGCCCCGTGACTTCGACGTGGTCCGCCGGATCCTCGAGCAGCGGGGGGCGGCGTGACCCGTGATGTGTGTGGCCCTACGGCGGATGAGCGCCGCGGGGCCCGGACCGCACCTACCAAGGAGGAACGATCCATGACCACCCTACGAACACTCCCCGACGACCTCCGCCTCGACAGCGGCAGCCACCCACCACCGAACGGCGCCTTCGAGGCGTGCGTGATGGAAGCGGTCGCCTACGTCGCCGGGGAGCCGTGGAGTGACTCCCCGCAGTGCGTCTGCCCCGTCCTCGCGTCCTTCGGCCGCAGCTGGAACGACTGGCTCCCCGACGACGAACGCCAGCAGCTGCTCCCCTACATCCCACGCCTCATCGGCACCCGCTCCACCCCGGACGTGGAGAACCGGCGGGCGTGGATGGCCGCCGACTGGCTCGTCCGCGAGTGCGCGCCGGCCTGGCTCCGCCTCGCGGGGCTCGACGAGCATGCCCACAACCTCGAGCAGCTCGCCGCGCTCACGGACGGGCGGACGGCGGAGCAGGCGCACCCTGCGCTGACGGCCGCCCGAGACGCCGCGACGGCGGCGGGGTCGGCGGCGCGGTCGGCGGCGGGGTCGGCGGCGGCGGCGGCGGCGCGGTCGGCGGCGGGGTCGGCGGGGCGGTTGGGGGCGGGGGCGGCGGCGTGGTCGGCGGCGGGGGCGGCGGGGTG
>CALMEC010000440.1 GCA_937862675.1 uncultured Actinomycetes bacterium | reverse complement strand
GCGGCGATGGCGAAGGTGACCGCCTCCGAACTCGCCAACGACGCCGCGCGGGACGCCATCCAGATCTTCGGCGGCAACGGCTACGTCACGGAGAACGCCGTCGAGCGGTACTTCCGCGACGCGAAGATCACCGAGATCTACGAGGGCACCAGCGAGATCCAGCGGGTCGTCATCGCGGCCTCACTCGCCCGCGACGGGGCCGGGTACGGGATCGTGTGAGCCCTCGCGGTCATATCGGCCGATGGACGGGATCCGAAGATAGTTAGGATCCGAAGGGTGCAAATCAGACATAGATGACAAACGGGCGCTAGTGTGAGCTACCGCCCTGTGACGTCGGCGTCCGGGGGACCATGACGGTTCCGCATGCCGGGTCGACACCAATCGGGCCCCTGTGCCGGCGGTGGTGTGGATGCAGGGGCGAACATCCAAGGAAGAGGTGCAGGCAATGGCAGGTCGGGCACGCGTGGGACGAGATGTGGTCATCACCGGGGCGGCGCGAACGCCGATCGGTGCCTTCATGGGGACGCTTTCGTCGGTTCCCTCTCCGACCCTGGGAGCCACGGTGATCCGGGCGGCCGCCGAGCGGGCCGGCGTCGGTCCTGACGAGGTCGGCCTCGTCAACATGGGGTGCGTCCTCCAGGCCGGCACCAAGCAGGCCCCCGCCCGCCAGGCATGCCGTCAGGCCGGTCTCTCCGACGCGACGCCGACGGTCACCACCCACAAGGTGTGCGGTTCGGGGCTGGAGAGCATCGTCGCCACCGCCCGACTGGTCGCCCTGGGCGAGGTCGATGTCGCGGTCGCCGGGGGCATGGAGAACATGTCGGCGAGCCCGCACCTGTCGCACCTGCGGAACGGCACGAAGATCGGTGAGGTCACCTTCGCCGACGCCATGCTCCACGACGGGCTGCTCGACCCGGACACCGGCCAGCACATGGGGACGTTCGCCGACCTCTGCGCCACCGAGAACGAGATCTCGCGTGAGGATCAGGACGCCTACGCGGCCGAGAGCTACCGCCGGGCCCAGGCCGCACAGGCGGACGGGGACTTCGCCGGCGAGATCGTCCCGGTGACGATCCCCGGTCGCAAGGGGGACACCGTCGTCGACACCGACGAGGAGCCGCAGCGCGGCGACCCGAGCCGCTTCGCCTCGCTGCGTCCCGCCTTCGACCGTGACGGCACGGTCACCGCCGCGAACGCCTCGTCGCTCAACGACGGCGCCGCCGCGATCGTCCTCATGTCGGCCGAGGAGGCCGAGCGCCGCGGCGCGCCGGTCCTCGCCCGGATCACGGGATGGGGCGTGCACGCACAGGCGCCGGCGCAGTTCCCGATCGCCCCGGCCGGCGCGATGGAGAACGCCGCCGCGTCGGCGGGGATCAGCGTCGGGGACGTCGACCTCTGGGAGATCAACGAGGCGTTCTCGGTCGTCGCCCTGGCCAACATGCGCCGTCTCGGGCTCACGCACGAGACGGTCAACGTCCGCGGCGGTGCGGTCGCCCTCGGCCACCCCATCGGGGCGTCGGGCACCAGGATCGTCGTGACGCTCCTCTCGGCCATGGCGGCCCGGGGTGCCACCACCGGCGGGGCGTCGCTCTGCATCGGCGGGGGCGAGGGCATCGCGCTCACCGTCGCTCGCGACGCCTGACGGAATCCTCGGCTGTTCCACGGGGGGCGTGGTGAGGCGTGTCATCCCCGGTGCCAGGCACCAGGGATGACACCCTCGGAATGAAACCCGGTATTTGCAGGGCATCTCGTTGTCCGCCGGCGCCGGGTGTCATCTCCGGTGCCAGGCACCAGGGATGACAACCCGTCCGGGCGGCGGCATGTGCACGTCGTCCGGGCATCGCGTCCGCCCGACCCGTGAAAATGCGCGCATGACCGACGCCCCCGTCTCACGAGCACGTCTCATGCCGCACGGCCTCCGCCGGATGACGGGCCGCGACCCCGGTGAGCACGAGCGCGCCTCCACTCCGCTCGAGCTGCTCTACGACCTGACGATCGTCGTGGCGTTCTCCGTCTCGGGGTCGAACTTCGCCCACGCCGTCGCGGAGGGGCACGCGGCGTCCGGAATCGCCGCCTTCCTGTTCTCCGGCTTCGCCGTCGTCTGGGCCTGGGTGGGGTTCACCTGGTTCGCCTCCGCATACGACACCGACGACTGGCTGATGCGCGGCCTGACGCTCCTCCAGATGGTGGGCGTCGTCGTCCTGTCGCTCGGCCTGTCCGACGTCTACCACGGGTTCGAGACGTGGCACATGGACAACCGGATCCTCGTGGCGGGGTACGTCCTGATGCGCATCTCGATGATCGCGCTGTGGACGCGCGCCGCCCGTGACGATCCCGAGCGCGCGCCGACGCTCATGTCGCTCGTCCGGATCATCGGGCTGGCCCAGATCGGCTGGATCGTCACCGGGTTCGCCCACCTTCCGGCGGCGGTGCTCTGGCCGCTCATCGGCCTCCTCTACGTCATGGAGATCGGCGGATACCTCTACGCCGAGCGCCGTGCGGGTACCCCCTGGCACCCCGGCCACGTCGCCGAGCGGTACAGCCTGCTGATCATCATCAGCCTCGGTGAGATCATCCTCGGCACCACCGTGGCCGTCGAGGCGGTCGTGACCGAGGTGGGGTGGTCCGTCCAGGCCGTGATCATCGTGGCCGCCGGGATCTCGCTCGCCTTCGGCATCTGGTGGTCGTACTTCGCGCTGCCGTGGGCGGACGCCCTGCGCCTGCGGCCACGCACCGGCTTTCGCTTCGGATACGGCCACCTGCCGTTGTATCCGGCGATCGCGGCCATCGGGGCGGGACTCCACGTGGCGGCCTACTACATCGACGACGTGACCCATG
>CALMEC010000439.1 GCA_937862675.1 uncultured Actinomycetes bacterium | reverse complement strand
GACCGGATGGTGGCGACAGTCGAGCTGCGTGGGAACGCAACACCGGACCCCGACGACTTCCTAACCACCTACGGCTACGACGCGAACGGCAATCAGACATCGGTCACCGATCCGCTCAACAGCACAACCACCACGACCTATGACGCGGCCGGCAACCCGGTTTCGGTGAGCGACGCGAATAATCACGTCACCCGCTACACCTACGACGCTCTCAACAGGATCGCATCTGTGCGTGCGGCGGATGCCCCTGCCTGCTCGAGCGGCGCGCAATGCGTCGACGGGAATGCCGCAACCACCTACACCTACAACCAGGTGGGGGATCTCACCGCCCGGCGTGACCCGAACGGTCACCAGACGACGTTCACCGTCGATCTAGAAGGACGGCGCACGGGTCAGACCGACCCGCTCGGGCGGACCACCTCGTACGCCTACGACCTTGAGGGGAACCTCACCCAGGTGACGACACCGCGGGGAACCATAGACCACACTTACGACAACCTCGGACGGCTGACGACGGTCGACTACTCGGACGCCACACCGGATGTGACGAACACGTACGACGCCGCGGGGCAGATCACCCAGCAGACCGACGGCGCGGGGCAGGCGACCTTTGCGTACGACGCTGCTGGTCGGCTTGCGTCAACCACCCGTGGTACGAGCACGTTCCGCTACCGGTACGACCCCGAAGGGAATCTCACCCAGCGCTCATATCCAGACGCGACGCTGATCAATGCGGAGTTCGACGCCGAAGGCAACCTCACCAGCCTCAATGAAGGTGGGCGTACCAGCACGTTCACCTACGACACGGCAGGACGACTGGAGAGCGCCACCCTGCCGGACGGGGCGACGGAGTCTCGTTCGTACGACGAGGCTGGGCGACTTGTCACCGTCAGCAACGATCGTGCGAGCGAGGTCATCAGCCGGTTCACCCGCACCCTCGACCCGGTGGGCAATCCCACGCGGATCGACACGACGCGGGGCACCAGCACAAGCGTTGAGGCCATGGCATACGACGCGCAGGATCGTGTGACGACGTGGTGTCGCGGGAACGCGACGTGCGCGTCGGCATCGGAGCAGATCACCTACGCCTACGATCCGGTGGGCAATCGGACGCAGACGACCCGGGTCGGCGTCCCGGATGCGGGGACGACGACGTATTCGTATGATGCTGCGGATCAGCTGACGCAGGCGGTGTCGGGTTCCGGTACCGACGTGTTCACCTATGACGGGGATGGCAATCAGCTGACCGGTGGGGGCGCGTCTCGGACTTATGATCTTGCCGGGCGGACGACGACTGCCACCAAGGGCGGGGTGACGTTTGGGTTCACCTACGATGGGCAGGGCAATCGCCTGACTCGGTCCACGGATGGGACGGTTGATCAGCGGTATGAGTGGGATCTGGCGAACCCGCTGCCGGAACTCGCGATCCTGCGTGATGGTGCGGGTACATGGGAGTCGCGGTGGGTGCAGGGTCCGCACGGCCCGCTGTACCGGGCCAACAACACCGGTCAGTTCACTGATCCGGAGGTGTCGTTCTACCACCGGGACCAGCTGGGTTCTGTCACCGACACCACCGATGAGGGTGGTGCGGTGACGCGCACCACGCGGTATGACCCGTATGGGCAGGTGCTGGAGGCGACGGCGGCCCCTGGGGTCTCGGAGGATCCGGTCGGGTTCACCGGTGAGTTCACCGACCCGACCGGGGACGTTCACCTGAGGGTCCGCCAGTACGACCCGGCCACCGGACGATTCACCGCACAGGATCCCGTGACGCCTTCGGCGTTCGATCCGTGGCCGAGCCGCTACGGATATGTGAACGGTCGGCCAGGGGTGCTGACAGATCCATCAGGTCTAATCGCTGTTGCCGGTGCGCCCGTGCCTGGGTTCGGCATCGACATTCCTAGCTGGATGCAGCGTGTGAACCCGGGGTTCCGGACTGCTGTGAGAATTGGTGCTCGGCGGTCTCTGGTGGTCACGGCCCTCGCCGCTGGTCTCGTCATCGGCAATGAGATCAACGATTGGGGCTACGGCGACGATCTTCGGCAGGCGGCTGAAGCGGATGCTCGCGCCGACGCACTGCAGGAACGTCTGCTTGAAAGGCTCCTAGCCGCGAATACGACAGTTGCGGTGCTGCACCAAGCCGACTGTGTCGTTCTCGCCTCAGCATCGGACCACGGGAAGAACGAGCGACACGGCGATGCATCGGCACTTGACAAAGTCCAAGAGACCATCCGCGATCTCGAAGCGCAACTTGAGGAACTCAACCGAACACAGGGGTCCGAAGGCAGCTAAGGATCTGATAAAACGGAAGCTCGGGAAGATCCGCAAGAACGCTGACCGTGCGAAAAAGGGTGAGGAGCACAGTCGTGGCAAAAAGCGATAGCGGTTTGGAGTCCTGCACCTGGGATGGAGGCCGACGAGTAGGGCCCTTGACTGTCGGAGAGCCCCTTTTCGAGTCTCTCCGCAACTCGCTCTCCCTCTTGTGCGTCAGTTCCGAGGTCGATGGGAATGACACGCGAGACCAGTATCGCTCTACGCTCTGGGATGTTGTCGCATGGAATGGTGTGGTTTCCGAGGTCTGGGCCAATACCACGCTCATTTACAACAAGAGAGACCTATTTCAGTGTACCCACGATGAGTTCATTGAAATCTTCGGTGAACCAACTGAAACCGATGACATCGCGAATGGGTATGTGGAGTCGCTGACATGGGCGAAGGGCGTGCTGAGTCCCTATGTTGGTCTCGATGTTGGCTTTGGAAATGGGTTGTGCGGCTCTGTTACGGTTTTCGACCCGGATGTCGTCCCTGAGTGAAGTGTGTCAATGCGGCGGCGAAGGTTGAGTTCTGCTGATAGTTGGCGAGTCATTGGGGAATGGTGTTGATAATTGGATGACGACGGAGGAAGACTCGAACCTTAATACCAGCTGTTCGTGATCAGCCGTACTCGTCACATGTCTTCGAGGTAGGCGGCTCGTTCTCAGAGGACGGCACCTGAGTATGTGACAAATCATGTGTATACGGTTAGGGGCCGCGGTCGCCGCGGTACGTCATCCATCACCCTCTCCCGGCCGGATGAAACCGGACTCGTAGGCGATGATCACGGCCTGGGTGCGGTCGCGGGCGCCGAGCTTGGACAGGATGTGCGCCACGTGGGTCTTGACCGTGTGGAGGGCGACCACGAGCTCCTGTGCGATCTCGGCGTTCGACCGTCCCCGCACCAGGAGGGTCAGGATCTCGCGCTCGCGGTCGGTCAGCTCGTCGATCAGCCGACGGCGCTCGTCGTCGCCGGCGGCGGGCGTGTTGATCTCGACCAGCCGTCGTGTGAGCTCGGGGAAGACGAGGGACTCGCCGTCGGCGACGATGCGGATGGCCTGGATCAGCTCCTCCGGCTTCACGCGCTTCAGGACGAACCCGCTGGCGCCGGCCCGCAAGGCGTCGTAGACGTAGTCGTCGTTCTCGAATGTCGTGACGACGAGAACGCGCGAACGTGAGCCTGCGTCGACGATCCGCGCGGTGGCGGTGAGGCCGTCGGTGCCCGGCATGCGCACGTCCATCAGCACCACATCCGGGCCGAGGCCGGCCACGACATCGACGGCCTCCGCACCGTCGGCGGCCTCACCGATCACGTCCAGGGCATCCGCTAATGGGGGGCGCGTCAGGGGCGGGGTGGCCCCAACGATGAAGCCGTTCTGGATGGGTCCTGCCTCCAACTCCCCTCCCAGCGCGCGCACGCGTTCGTCGATGCCGTCCAAGCCGCGACGGCGTCCGGGGCGGCTGACGGTGGCGGTCCCCGCGGTGTTGCTGACGACGATGCTCGCGGACGACCCGGTCACGTCGATCCTGACATGTGTCGGCGCACCCGTCGCGTGGCGCATGGCGTTCGTGAGCGCCTCCTGCACCAGCCGGTAGACGGTGAGTTCGGCCGAGCGGGTGAGCGGCACGGCCTGCAGTTCGGCCTGCACCGGGATGCCCAGGCGATCGGCCGATTCACGGCAGAGGATCTCCAGCGAGGCGCACAGGCCCAGGTTGACGAGCGTGGACGGGCGCAGGTCTTCGATGATGCGGCGCTTCAGCGCCACTCCGGTGTTCAGCGTTTCAGTGAGGTGCGTGAGGCGCTCCACCAGCTCAGGCAGCTGTTGCGTGATCTTGGGCTT
>CALMEC010000438.1 GCA_937862675.1 uncultured Actinomycetes bacterium | reverse complement strand
CGCGCCGGTTCTTTCGGCCTGGCGAGCGGCATGTTGCGCTCGAACAGCGTGAAATCGCGCTTGACCTGCTGCGAGGCGGGTTGCGGTGCGGGCTGCATCGCTTCCGGCTGCTTCGCCGCCGCCTGAGGCTTCGCTTCCGCGGATACGATCTCCTCGAGCTGCTCGATCAGGTCGGGCAGGAGATCGCGCCCGATGGTGACAACCGCCTGATGCTCGGCGGCGGTGAAGAAGTGAAAAGACACAGAACCCTTGTCGTCCGCGGCGTCCACTTCCACCGCGATCGGGTTACGAATTTGAACTTGCATTATTACGGCCCCCTTGAGCATGCATTTTGGCTTGGAACGGGGGAATCCGGTTGCCGCGACGGCAGTGTTATCCACAATTCTGTCACACAGCGGGCGGCGGAATCGTCAAACTTCTCCATGCCTTGCCGCACTGCGCCAAAATTTTTTTCAGTTTCATGGCAAGGCGGCCACACCAAATTTACCGCTGGCGAAATGCAATAGCTTTTTTGTGGATGATATATTGTATCATCTAATGGATATACTGTATCAAAACCCCCGAAGCATCGTTGGGGGCCGTCATGCCGTTTCATCGCATCGGGTTTTCGCGCCTTTTCGCCGCCGCGGGAGCCGCACTGATCGTGCAGGCGACCGAAGCGCAGGAGATTGCGCTGCCGCAGGTCGTCGTCACCGCGCCGAGCCCGATCCAGCACCGCGCGCCGCGGCGTCCGGCAAGCACCGAAGGCGAGGGTGCCCGCAATAAGCAGGCAGCCCCTGAACCCGCAGCGGAGACAAATCCGTGGCTGCCGTCGTTCGTCGCCGACACCTTCAATTCGATGATCGTGATGAAGCAATCGGAGATCGAGCGCACGGCGGGCAGTACGCTCGGTGCGCTCCTGTTCGACAAGCCGGGCATCTCGGCGACGACTTTCGCGCCGGCCGGCGCGAGCCGGGACGAGGTGCCGTCCGCGGTCTGGACGACTCCGGAGGGCATCGACGTCGCCTCGTCGTACGATGCGTCGGCGCTCGACGGTCTCGACTTCCTCGGGACGCTGCCGGGATTCCCGCCCTACCTGCGCGGACCGTACCCCACCATGTACGTGCAGCACCCCTGGACGATCCGCCAGTACGCCGGCTTCTCCACGGCCGAGGCGTCCAACGCGTTCTACCGCCGCAACCTGGCGGCCGGCCAGAAGGGGCTGTCGGTCGCGTTCGACCTCGCCACCCATCGCGGATACGACTCCGACAATCCACGTGTGGCCGGCGATGTCGGCATGGCCGGCGTCGCGATCGACTCCATCCTCGACATGCGGACGCTCTTCGACGGGATCCCCCTCGATCAGATGAGCGTCTCCATGACGATGAACGGGGCGGTGCTCCCCATCCTGGCGCTCTTCATCGTCGCCGGCGAGGAACAGGGCGTCGACCACGCCAAGCTCAGCGGGACCATCCAGAACGACGTTCTCAAAGAGTTCATGGTCCGCAACACCTACATCTATCCGCCGGCGCCGTCCATGCGGATCATCAGCGACATCTTCCGCTACACGTCGCAGGAGATGCCGAAGTTCAACTCGATCTCGATCTCCGGCTACCACATGCAGGAGGCCGGGGCCAGCGCGGATCTCGAACTCGCCTACACACTGGCCGATGGCGTCGAGTACGTGCGTGCCGGCATCGAGGCGGGGCTGGACGTCGACCGCTTCGCGCCGCGGCTGTCGTTCTTCTGGGCCATCGGCATGAACTTCTTCATGGAGGTCGCCAAGATGCGGGCCGGGCGCCTCCTCTGGGCGCACCTGATGCGTCAGTTCGACCCGAAAGATGATCGGTCGCTGTCACTGCGGACGCATTCGCAGACGTCGGGCTGGTCGCTGGCCGCGCAGGACGTCTACAACAACGTCGTCCGCACCTGCATCGAGGCCATGGCGTCCACGCAGGGACACACCCAGTCGCTGCACACCAACGCGCTCGACGAGGCGCTCGGGCTGCCGACGGACTTCAGCGCGCGCATCGCGCGCAACACCCAGCTCTTCCTCCAGCAGGAGAGCGGCACCACCCGGGTCATCGACCCGTGGGCCGGCAGCCATTACGTGGAGTATCTGACCGCGCAGCTCGCCGAGCGGGCGCTGCAGCACATCCGCGAGGTGGACGAGCTCGGCGGGATGACTGCGGCGATCATCGAGGGGACGCCCAAGCTCCGCATCGAGGAGTCGGCGGCGCGCATCCAGGCGCGCATCGACACCGGCGACCAGGTCGTGGTCGGCGTCAACCGCTATCGCCCCGAGCACGACACGCCCATCGACGTGCTCAAGATCGACAACGCCGAGGTGCGTGCACGGCAGATCGCCCAGCTCGCCCGCCTTCGCTCCGACCGGGACGAGGGGCGGACGCAGGCGGCGCTGGACCGGCTCACCACCGGGGCGGCCGGCGACGCCAACCTGCTCGAGCTCGCGGTGGAGGCGGCGCGTGCCCAGGCGACCGTGGGCGAGATCTCCGACGCGCTGGAGAAGGTGTTCGGTCGCCACTCGGCGGAGATACGGTCGATCTCCGGCGTCTATCGGAGCACCGTGGGAGCGCACATGACGACCCTGCCCAGAATCGAGGAGCTCGTCACGAGCTTCGAGGTACAGGAGGGGCGTCGGCCCCGGATCCTCGTGGCGAAGATGGGCCAGGACGGTCATGACCGCGGCCAGAAGGTGATCGCCACGGCGTTCGCCGACCTGGGTTTCGATGTCGACATCGGACCGCTGTTCCAGACGCCGGACGAGGTTGCGCGTCAGGCCGTGGAGGCCGATGTCCACGTCGTGGGCGCCAGTTCGCTTGCCGCCGGGCATCTGACCCTGGTCCCGCAGCTCCGTGCGGCGCTGGACGCGCTCGGCCGGCAGGACATCCTCATCGTGGTGGGGGGCGTCATCCCGCCGCAGGACATCGAGGCGCTGCGTGCGGCGGGTGCGGCGGCGGTGTATCCGCCGGGCACGGTGATCGGCGAGGCCGCCGTCGAGCTGATGAGCCTCCTGATGGAGGCGCTGGGCCTGGATGTGCCGCATGCGGCGGGTGATCCCACGCCGTCGTGACGCCGGCCCGTCCCACGGTCACCGATCTCGCGGCGGGTATCCGCGGCGGTGATCGGGCTGCGCTGTCGCGTGCGATAACGCTCGCCGAGAGCCGCCGGTCCGACGACCAGGATCTGGCGCAGGATCTGCTGGTCGAGATCCTCCCGGACACGGGGTCGGCCCGTCGCATCGGCATCACGGGGGTGCCCGGTGCGGGGAAGTCGACGATGATCGAGGCGCTCGGGCTGCGGCTCGTCGAGCAGGGGCATCGGGTCGCGGTGCTCGTCATCGACCCGTCGTCGTCGCGCACCGGGGGCTCGATCCTCGCCGACAAGACGCGGATGCCGCGTCTCAGCATGCGCGAGGAGGCGTACATCCGGCCGTCCCCGTCGTCCGGTGTCCTGGGAGGGGTCGGCCGGCGCACACGGGAGGCGCTCCTTCTCTGCGAGGCCGCGGGCTTCGACGTGGTCATCGTCGAGAGCGTCGGCGTCGGGCAGTCCGAGTTCCTGATGGCCGAGATCGTCGACTTCTTCTGCCTCTTGCTCGTTCCCGGGGCGGGGGACGGGATCCCGGGGGGCAAACGGGGCATCGTCGGGGGCGCC
>CALMEC010000437.1 GCA_937862675.1 uncultured Actinomycetes bacterium | reverse complement strand
CTCGCGCAGGGCAAGGTGCGCTATGTCGGCGAACCGGTCGCGGTGATCGCCGAGGGGGGACCGGCACGCCGATCCCGGAGCCGGCCGACCGGTGCTCGATCGCCCGATGCCGTCGGCCGCGGGGGCCCCGTGGGGATCGGTCTCACGGCGCACCACCGACCACGACCCCCATGTCGCCGACCAGCTTCAGGACCATCACGCCGACCACGATGAGCAGCGCACCCGGGACCATGATCATGGCGACCACCAGCTGCACCTGGGGTGCCGCCCGTGCGGCGTGGTCCCGGATGGCCTGCCGCCGATTCGCACGGAGCAGCCCGGCCTGACGTCCGAGCACCGCGCTGATGGGCGTTCCCAGCTCCTCGGCCTGGAGGATGGCGCCGACCAGCGTCGTGAGTTCCTGTACGCCCATGCGTTCCGCCAGTGCGCGGTAGGCGGCGCGACGCGGCGTTCCCAGATCGAGACGCGCAAGGGTGTGACGCATCTCCTCCGCGAGCACACCGGAGAAGCGGGCGACGGCCACCCGGAGGGACGATTCGAGGGGCAGTCCCGAGTCCGTGCAGAGGGCCACCATGTCGATGAGGTCCGGCAGATCGCGCACGAGTTCCGCACGCCGGCGCCGCGCACGCGCCGCCACCATGACGGGCGGGACGAACACGCCCATGCCCGCGAGGGGCAGACCGATCACCGAGGCGGCGGGATTCACGACCGCGAGCAGTCCGCCGACCGCCAGCCCGACGACACCCAGCCCGGTGCGCGATCGCGCGAGGGCCGGGCCGTCGAGGACATCGGCAAGGCCGGCCGCCGCGATCGCGCCTTCGCTCTGGTGCCGCTGGACGAACCGCACCGCACCCGCCGGCGCTGGGCATCGACGCGCGAGGCGGAAGAGCCCGGGCAGACGCGGCACGGCACTGTCGGAGGACGGCGATGGACGTCGCCCCCGTATCCCGAGCAGGAGTGCCGTGACGGCGAGCAGACCGATGAGAGCCGGACCGGGCATCAGGTCGCTCTCCGCCCCGCGCCGAAAGCACGCGCCGTCCCCTTCCCGGTCACCGCGCACCCCCGTCGACGCGTGCGATCCGGTGCACGAGGATGACTCCGAGCAGCTCGAGGATGATCGTCGCGATCAGCAGGGTCCGCCCGAGACCCGCCCCGAGCAGCGCCCCGATGGTGCCTGGCGACGCCAATTCGACGATGACGCCGCCGGCCGGCGGCAGTCCGGCCACGAGCCATGCCGACATGCGGGCCTGTGCCGTCACCGAGCGTGCCTCGCGCGCCACGCGTCCCCGCTCGTCGAGCTGGGCGGAGATCCGGGTGAGCCCCGATGCCAGATCACCGCCGACGGTGCGCTGGACCAGGATCGCCGAGACCATCAGGCGGACGGTCTGCGACGCGTGACGATCGGCGAAGGCCGTGAGTACATCGTCCGTGCGCGCGCCCAGCGCGATCTCGCGCGACATCCGCGCGAGTTCGTCGGACATGGGCGCCGGGGTGTCGCGCGACGCACGCCCGATGGCCTGGCTGAGTGACAGGCCGGCCCCGAGCGATCCCGCCAGCTGCTGTGTGACCGCCGGCAGCTGTGAGATGAGCCGGTCCAGATGACGTCGGTCCGCGGACGCCACGACGGATCCCGCCATCGCGGCCACGGCCAGGCCGACGAGTCCGCCGCCCACCGGGGTGCCGAGGAGCCACCAGACGCCGCCTCCGACAAGAGCGGAGGCGGCACCGACCAGCAGGATGAACGCACCGGGTCCGACGGGGACACCGGCGCGTCCGAGACGCACGGCCAGACGCCGTCCCGCGGCCGTGCGGGCGAGGACATCCCCGCGGAGGACCGTCGGTCGCCCGGATGGCGGTGCCGCCACACGGCGACGGACCGCGACCGTGCCGCACATGACCGACCCGGCCGCGCACGCCCCGGCGAGGATCGCGCTCATCTCGGCGGCTCCCCGCTCGCGGATGTGACGTCGATCCCCGCCAGAGCCTCCGCCCCGTCGGTCCATTCGATCTCCTCCCGTATGCGGAGGTCGTCTCCGTGGCCATGAGTCCGCACACGACGACGCACCAGTGATCGCACGACGGCCGCACCGTCGGCCGCGGTGACGGCGGCGATCTCCATGACCCGGCGCGTGCCGTCCACCAGCCGCGCCTGGTGGACGATGAGGTCGATGGCATGGGCGACCTGGTCGGTCACGGCGGCGAACGGCAGTTCGACGTCCCCCATCAGGGCGAGGGTCTGGTGCCGTCGGATGGCGTCGTCACACGACGAGGCGTGAACGGTGGACAGCGAGCCCTCGTGACCCGTCGTCATCGCCGTGAGCAGGTCCACCGCCTCCCCTCCTCGGCACTCGCCGACGACGATGCGATCGGGACGCATCCGCAGGGCGTTGCGGACCAGCGCGCGGATGGTGACGGCGCCGCGGCCCTCGATGCTGGCGGGGCCGCCCTCCAGCCGCACGACCCGCGGGGTGGGCAGCCGCACGTCGGCCCCCGCCTTGGCCCTGATGAGGCGCGCGCCGACCGGGATGTAGGAA
>CALMEC010000436.1 GCA_937862675.1 uncultured Actinomycetes bacterium | reverse complement strand
CTGGAAGTCACGCAGGACGGCGGCAAGGACGCCGAGGCGAGCCTCAAGAACGTGATCGAGGCGCTCGCCTTCGGCGCCGTGCTCACGATCTTCGTGGTGTACGCCTTCCTCAACTCGTGGCGCTCGACGCTCATCACGGCGACCGCGCTGCCGACCTCCGTCATCGCCGCGTTCATCGCGGTGTGGGCCTGCGGCTTCACGCTCAACTTCATGACGCTGCTGGGCCTGTCGCTCGCCATCGGCGTGCTGATCGACGACCTCACGCTCGCCATGAACCGTGCCCGCCAGGCCGCCATCACCCAGGAGATCCTGGAAGTGGTCGCCGGCGCCGACGCCCTCCAGTAACGCACCAGCCCCGAGGAGAGATCTCAAGAATGTCCGACGACGCCCGCAGCACCGGCACGATCATCGAGATCAAGGGGGTGGTGATCGACGCCCACTTCCCGGACGCGCTGCCGAGCATCTACAACGCGATCGAGATCGACCGCGGTTCGGACGCCCCGCCGCTGGTGGCCGAGGTGCAGCAGCACCTGGGCGACAACCGCGCGCGCGCGGTGGCCTTCGACACCACCGACGGCCTGGCACGCGGCACCTCCGTGACGGACACGGGCGGGCCGATCTCGGTGCCCGTCGGCGAGCGGACGCGCGGCCGCATCTTCAACGTGCTCGGCGACACGATCGACGAGGGCGCGGACGTGGCCGCCGGCGAGCGCTGGCCGATCCATCGCAAGGCCCCGGCCTTCGACCAGCTGAACCCGACCGAGGAGATCTTCGAGACCGGCATCAAGGTCGTCGACCTGCTCGCCCCGTACGTCAAGGGCGGAAAGGTCGGCCTCTTCGGTGGAGCGGGCGTCGGCAAGACGGTCCTCATCCAGGAGCTCATCGCGAACCTGGCGAAGGAGCACGGCGGTCTGTCCGTGTTCGCCGGTGTGGGCGAGCGCACCCGTGAGGGCAACGACCTCTGGCTCGAGATGACCGAGTCCGGCGTCATCGACAAGACCGCGCTGGTCTACGGTCAGATGAACGAGCCCCCGGGATCGCGTCTTCGCGTCGCCCTGACGGGTCTCACCATGGCGGAGTACTTCCGCGACGAGGGCGGCCAGGACGTCCTCCTGTTCATCGACAACATCTTCCGCTTCGTGCAGGCCGGTTCCGAGGTGTCCGCACTCCTCGGCCGCATGCCGTCCGCCGTGGGCTACCAGCCCACCCTCGCCACCGAGATGGGCGACCTGCAGGAGCGCATCACCTCCACCCGCAAGGGCTCGGTCACGTCGGTGCAGGCCATCTACGTCCCCGCGGACGACCTGACCGACCCGGCCCCGGCCGCCAGCTTCACGCACCTCGACGCCACCACGGTGCTGAACCGCGCCATCTCGGAGAAGGGCATCTACCCGGCCGTGGACCCGCTGGACTCCACCAGCCGCGCCCTGTCGCCGCAAGTCGTCGGTGAGGAGCACTACGGGGTGGCCACCCAGGTGCAGGAGATCCTCCAGACCTACAAGGACCTCCAGGACATCATCGCCATCCTCGGCGTGGACGAGCTCACCGACGAGCAGAAGGTCATCGTGTCGCGTGCACGTAAGATCGAGCGCTTCCTGTCGCAGCCGTTCCACGTCGCCGAGGCGTTCACCGGCATGTCCGGCAAGTACGTCTCGCTGGCCGACACCGTCCGCAGCTTCAAGGAGGTCGTCGACGGCAAGCACGACGACGTCCCGGAGGCCGCGTTCTACATGGTCGGCGGCATCGACGACGTCCTCGCCAAGGCCGAGTCGATGAAGGCGGAGGCGGCCGCGTGAGCACCGCCGTCGCCGCGGATCGTCGCACCCTCCGGGTGCTGCTGCTCACCCCGGTGGGCATGGCGTTCGACGGGGACGTCCGCATGCTCGTCGCGCCCAGCGTCGGCGGCGAGGTCGGCATCCTGCCGCGCCACGCACCGCTCATCGCGCAGCTTCGCACCGGCGACATCCGCCTCAAGATCGACGACGAGACCAGCCTGGTCTACGCCACGACGGAGGGATACCTCTCCGTCGAGACCGACCACGTGCTGATCATGGTCGCCCAGGCCGAGGAGGTCGCGGTCATCGATCGCGCCCGCGCCGAGGCCGGGGTCCAGGCCGCGGAGGAGGTCCTGGCGGCCTCCCCGGAGGACAGCGCGAAGCGCATCTCCGCGGAGAACCGCATCCGGCGCAACCGAAACCGTCTCCGGGTCATCGAGAAGTACGGGCCCAAGTCGTAGCGCTCACCGCATCACGTGTCTCCCGAGGGGCCGCTCCGAGCGGCCCCTCGTCATTTCGGGAGGCGGGTGTGCTCCCGCTCGGATTCCCCTCACGGTCCCGTCCATGCCCTCTCGGATCGGGCCACGCACGCCCCGCGGTCCGGCAGCACCGGCTCGTCGCGGGGAGCCCATGTCCCCCCGGAACGGGCAGACTCGCCTCCCGTGGCCACCGGGTCCGCCCGCCGCGTGTCGACGGGCCTCCGGCATCCGAGGACACGGCGGCGGTGCGGACCGGGCGCCTCTCGCGGTAGGGTGGACGTGTCCCGAAGAGGAGGCGGCGTGCACGCCGAGAGAACCGGTTTCTGGATGAGAGTGGTGGCCGATGCGGAGTTCGCCGACGCGGTGATCGACGATCCGCTGCGGGCGCTCAGCGGGGTCACCGACGTCGAGGTGTCGACGGCGCAGGTGCATCAGCTGGAGGAGATGACGCGGGACGAGCGAGACGAGTTCGTCC
This sequence comes from uncultured Actinomycetes bacterium, assembly GCA_937862675.1. Lineage (GTDB taxonomy): Bacteria > Actinomycetota > Thermoleophilia > Miltoncostaeales > Miltoncostaeaceae > CALMEC01. The sequence continues at coordinate 4,792 of CALMEC010000436.1, read as the reverse complement.
GCGGGATCGTCCGCGAGGCGTTCCTCAAGGGGGCGATCGCCCGATACGGCCAGCTGGCGGAGGAGGGCCTGCTCGGCGCGGGCGGTCCGCTGCCGCCGGAGCTGCGTGCCGAGGAGGCCGATGACGACGAGGGGGGCGGGGAGGACGCCGGGGGCCGGCCGGCCGACGACGACCGGTGACATGGCCGCCGAATCCCCGTGGCGTGACCCAGCCCGTTCTCCGGCGGTGACATCGCGGGCGGGGCCGCCCGGGTGTGCGGGACGACGGTCACGCGGTAGGGTGGAGGCGTCGTCGAAACGGGGCGGTCATGGATGAAGGGCGAACGCGGTTCTGGACCCGGGTGGTGGCCGACGAGCGGTTTCGCGACGCGATCATCGACGACCCGTTGCGGGCGATCGCCGAGGTCGACGACATCGAGGTCTCGCCGGAGCAGGTCCGCCGGCTGGAGGACATGTCGCGCGAGGAACGAAGCGACCTCGTGCTCGAGATCGTCCGCACCACGTTCGTGAGGAACGCAATCGCGCTCTACGGTCCGGTCGCCATGGACGGTCCGCCGCCTCCGATACCGGGCGAGGATGACCGGAGGGACCGGTAGATGGGTGGTTCCCCGATCTCGCGGCGTGATACACGCCTCCGGCGGACGGGATACGCCAGCGGGCGACCCGGTCGGGCCACCCGCGTGGCTCCCGGCACGCGACGGCACCATACGCATCACGTTGACGTGATGTCATCATCCATGATCCCGCGGAACCAATCTTCGAGAACCCACAGAGGGAGGCGCGATGCCGCCGAAGTCCAATCCGTCGACCGGCAAGTCGTCGAAGTCCAATCCGTCGACCGGCAAGTCGTCGAAGCCCGAGCCGTCGACCACATGGCAGCACATCACCGCGGAGCCCTCGCCGCCCATCGGAAAGCGCCTCCGCAACCGTCTCCCCCGTGTCGACCAGGCGAATCTCATCCTGCCGGAGGATCGTGATCCCCTGACGATCCTCGAGAAGCAGCACGAGTCACGGCTCCAGGACCTCGTGCCGGTGCGCGTCGGCCGCATGCTCGAGTCGCCGTTCGCCTTCTACCGCGGCACCGCCGCCGTGATGGCCGCCGATCTCCGGGATGCCCCCAGCACCGGGGTCGACGTCGTGGCGTGCGGCGACGCGCACATCTCGAACTTCGGTTTCTACGCGACGCCGGAGCGAGAGCTGGTCTTCGATCTGAACGACTTCGACGAGGCGGCCATCGCCCCCTGGGAGTGGGACGTCCGCCGGCTCGCGGCGAGTGTCCACATCGGCGGGCGGGCATCCGGGCTGTCCGAGGAACAGTGCGGGGAGGCGACCCTGGCCACCGTCAACGCCTACGGTGTCGTCCTGCGGGGCCTGATGCGCACCTCGCCGATCGACCGGTTCTACTTCACGGTCGACTCCTCCGCGGTCATGAAGCAGATGGGGGATGTGGCGACGAAGGCGATCCGCAAGGCCACCAAGCGCACGTCCGCCCAGGTGCTGTCGAAGATCGAGATCGGCATCAGCGACGGTGCCCCGGTGATCATCGATCAGCCGCCCATCCTCTGCCATGTCTCCGATGAGTATGCGACGCGGGGTCAGCTGATCGACCTGTTCGACGAATACCGCGGTACGGTGCGTGAGGACGTCGGGTTCTTCCTCGGGCAGTTCCGGGTCGCCGACTTCGTCCTGCGCGTCGTCGGCGTCGGCAGCGTGGGGACGCGGTGCTTCCTCCTCGGCCTCACCGCGCAGGGACAGGAGGTGCTCTTCATCCAGGTCAAGGAGGCCCAGGAGTCCGTGCTCAACAGCTTCGGAGGGCGGCCCCGCCGCATTCCCAGCGTCCGTGCCGCGTTCACGCAGGGACACCGCGTCGTCGCGGCCCAGCGTGTGCTGCAGGCCCACTCGGACCCCTTCCTGGGATGGATCGCCGGACGGGACGCGCGTGGGCGCCGGGCGCAGGGGGTCGACTACTACTGCCGCCAGTTCCGCGACATGAAGGGGGCGATCGATCCCTCCCAGCTGACCGACGCCGGTGACTTCACACGCTACGGGGAACTGTGCGCCGGCCTCCTGGCCCGGGGCCACTCCCAGTCGGCGTCGGGGGGCTACCTGATCACCGGTTACATCGGCGCGTCCATGGCCTTCGCGGAGGCGACCGCCGAGTGGGCGCGGGCATCCGGGGATGTCCCCGAGCGCGCCTCCCCCAGCCTGCAACGGGCGGTGAAGAAGGGGCGGTTCCCCGCCGAGCTCGGCGTCTGACGTCCCGACGCCGCGCGGCGTCCCGCACGGCCTCCGTAGTCTGCGGGTGACGCCGCACGGCGTCGGCACGATCCCGGTCCCAGGAGCCTCCTCTGTCCGCGCTCATCTCACCTGACGCCCTCGCCGTCGCCCGCGAGTCCCACCGTGACCTGGTCCTCATCGACGTCCGGTGGTCGCTCGCCGGTCCGCCGGGCCGCGAGGAGTACGGGCGCGGTCACATCCCCGGCGCGGTCTACGTGGATCTCGACACGGAACTCGCGGGCCCTCCCGGTGCCGGGGGCCGTCATCCGCTTCCGGATCCCGGCGTCGCGATCGGCGCCCTGCGTCGCGCGGGCGTCCGGCAGGGGACGAGCGTCGTGGTGTACGACGACGGCCCCGGCCTGGTGGCCACGCGCGCATGGTGGCTCTTCCGCCACGTGGGCCTGGGCGATGTGCGGGTGCTCGACGGCGGGTACGCGGCATGGGTCGCCGCCGGCCTGCCCCCCGCCGTCGACCCCTCGGGACCGCCACCGGGTGACGTCTGCCCGCAGGGAACGGACATGCCGACCGTGTCGGCGGACGCGATACTGGCGCACGGCGACGAGGTGACGCTGATCGACGTCCGCGCACCGGAGCGCTTTCGCGGCGACGTGGAGCCGGTCGATCCCGTTGCGGGACACATCCCGGGTGCGGTGAACCTCCCCACCACCGGGAACCTGGACGAGGACGGCCGCTTTCTGGCCGAGGAGCTGTTGCGGGAGCGATTCGCCTCCGTGGTCGCCGCCGGCCGTCCGGTGGTCGTCTACTGCGGATCCGGGGTCAACGCGACCCACACCATCCTGGCCCTGCACGAGATCGGCGTGCCGGCGGCGCTCTATCCGGGATCGTGGAGCGGGTGGATCACGGACCCGTCCCGGCCGGTGGCGACGGGAGCCGAGCCGGAGGTCGGCATTCGCTCTGCGGGCGTGTCTCCCGTGAGGGGAGGACGCAGATCCGTCGAGACACCGGGGACCATTCCGGCGGACGAGGACACGGCCCCGCGATGAGATGACGCCGGAGACCGCCAGGCGGTCTCCGGCTCACGGCACTAGGACGGGGTGAGCCGGGCGCGCTCGGCCAGCGCGCCGACCGTCCGGAGATTGCGCATCGTCACGGGCTCACCGAGCAACCGCAGAAGCCGATCCACGTTCATGTCGGGCCGCCCCGCCCCGTGGGCGAACCGGACATGGTGGTCGCGCCCGATCACCCGCCAGGCGTCGTCTCCGGTGGGGAACGCCCCCGCCGCCGTGATCGCCGGTCCCGCCGGTGCCGCGGCCATGAAGCCGATGTGGGACATCTTCGGCTCGGTGACGGGGAAGGGATGGGCCGTGATCGCGGCGCGGAGCTCGTCGGCCGTTCGCGCGATCACCTCACGTGGGACGCCGAGCCGGTCTTCGATGACGACGGCGAGCCGCATCGCGAAGTCCTCCGGGTCCGCGGGAGGAACACAGAGCAGGTTCCCGGAGGCCAGGTGGGTCATGACGTCCGTTGCACCGAGTTCCGTCGCCCAGGAACGCAGATCGGCCATCGGGAGGGCCGTGCCGCCGACATTGACCGCCCGGAGGAGGAAGACCTGTCGCTCCATCGCCGCCGAGTATCGCACGGGGCGCCCGCATCGCATGGACCGTGTGAGGACGAGCCGACCGGGTGCGTGGCCACGCACCGCTATTCGCCGGGATCCACCAGGGCCAGGATCGCGTCACCGTAACGTTCCATCTTCGCGTCGCCCACCCCGGACACGGCCAGGAGCGCCTCCGGTGACGACGGGCGCACCGCCGCGATCTCCGTGAGGGTGGCGTTCGAGAAGACCACATAGGCCGGTACGCCCTGCTCCCGGGCCTCCTCGGCGCGCCACGTCCGCAGGCGTTCGAAGAGCGCCTGCGCGGCGTCGTCCAGGTCCGCCGGGGCCGCGGTGGACCGTCCCCGTCCCCGCGTCCGCGTCCGCACCCGCTCCTGTTCGCGACGCAGCATTACGGTGCGGTCCCCGGTCAGGACCCGGGTGGCCTCGTCGGTGATCGCGAGCACGCCGTATTCGCCGTGCACGCGCAGAAGGCCCTGCGCGAGGAGCTGCCGGATCACGCCGCGCCACTCGGCGTCGCCCATCTCGGTCCCGATCCCGTACGTGGAGAGCCCTTCGTGGTGGAGCGACCGTATGCGGTCGGTGTCGCGGCCGAGCAGGATGTCGATCAGGTGGCCGGCACCGTACGCCTGGCCGCGCTCACGCTGCAGCCGCACGATGGTGGACAGCAGCTTCTGCGCCGGGACGGTGCCGTCGAACGAATCCGGCGGCGCGAGGCACGTGTCGCAGTTGCCGCAGGGGGCACTGTGCTCGCCGAAGTACGCGAGGAGCTGCTGACGCCGGCACTCGACGGTCTCGCACAGGGCCAGCATGGCGTCCAGGTGGAGTGTCTGGGCACGTTTGCGCTGCGGGTCGCCCTCACCGTCCTCGATCATGCGCCGCTGCTGCACCACGTCCTGCAGCCCGTATGCCAGCCAGGCGGTGGACGGCAGGCCGTCGC
>CALMEC010000435.1 GCA_937862675.1 uncultured Actinomycetes bacterium | reverse complement strand
CCGCGGAATCGGCGGATGCGCAGCGAACCATCCGGTCGGGCCGACCGGACCCTCTGCCGGCATGACGACACGGCCCTGACCCGTCAGCCGGACGTCACCGGGGCGAGCCGTTCGAACGCCGTCGGATCGCCGCCGGCGAGGTGCCGCGCGAGAGCGTCGTACTGACGCCGTACCGGTTCGCTCATGGGCGTCTGATACTCGTCGTCGTAGACCACCCGCACGATGCCCGCCTGGACGGCCTCCTTCAAGCAGCCGAAGCACGGTGACAGCGTCGTGTAGAGCGTCGCCCCGTCGACGCGGATGCCGAATCGCGCCGCCGTGATGATGGCGTTCTGCTCCGCGTGGACACAGATGCAGCGATCGAGTCCGCGGCCCGGGACATGCTCGGGGTCGATCGCCTCGTGGGTGAGGCCGTCGCGGTAGCAGGCGCTGTCGCGGCATCGCACGCATCCGCCGTCCGAACAGTTCGGGAATCCCTCCGGCGTCCCGTTGAATCCGGTGGAGATGGCGCGGTTCCCGACGACCAGCACGGCGCCCACGTGGCTGCCGAGGCAGTCCGCACCCTCGCGGACCGCCCGGGACAGCCCCATGTAGAAGTGGTCACGGTCGACCTGTTTCGCCCGGTCGACCACATGGACGCGGCCGTTCAGTCCGGGATCAACCCCTCGTCCGACAGGAGCGACTGCGCCTCGGCCAGCGTCGTGTCGGCGTCGGGGACGACGGCGTCACTGGGGACGAGCTCCTCCACGGGCAGCGGTTCACCGAGATCGCGGATGGTGGTCACCAGCCGTCCGAGCGCCTCGGCGAACGCGGTCTCGTCGCCCGCGTCGACGGCCTTCTCCAGGTTCTTGTCGACCTCCTGGACGGCGGGGACCCTGTCGTCCGGGATCCGGTACTGCCCCTCACCGAGGATGCGGACGATCATGACGCACCCCCGTCCGGCGAGCCGCCGTCACCGAGTGCGGCTGTCTGTCCCGCCGGGGATGACCCCGTGCCGAGCTCGGCCTTCAGCGCCTCGAGCGCGTTGTCCACCTCGGACTTGGCACCGATCTTGGCGAGTTCGCGGTCGATGGCGTCGCCCGTCTGCGTCATGTCGTCGAGGGCGCCCGACTCGAGCAGCTCGTCGAGCGCACCGGAACGCGCCTGCATCTGCTCGGTCTTGTCCTCCGCACGCTGGATGGCGAGTCCGACGTCGGCCATCTCCTCGGAGATGCCGGTGAAGGCCTCGTTGATCTTGACCTGGGCCTCCGCGGCGGAGTACTGCGCCTTGATGGTCTCCTTCTGGGTGCGGAAGGTCTCGACCTTGGTGGTGAGCTTCTGCTCCGCCGCCACGAGCTTGGCCTGTTCGGTCTCCAACTGCTGCCGCTGGGTGTCGAGGCCCTGCAGCTGCCCCTGGACGACCTGCTTGCGCTCGAGGGCGGTCCGGGCCAGGTCCTCACGACCGGCCTGCATGGCGGCACGCGCCTGCTGGTCCAGTTTGGTGACGCTTGCCTCGAGCTTCTCGGCCTGCAGTTCGAGGCGCTTCTTGCTGGTGGTGACGTCGACGACACCACGACGTACCTGCTGGAGGAGTTCCAGCTGCTTCTCGTAGGAGTAGTCCAGCTGCTCGTGCGGGTTCTCCGCCTTGCCGAGCAGAGCATTCATCTTGGCTTTGACGATCAGCATGAATCGGCGCATCAGGCCCATCGGCGGTCCTTTCGCAGGTTCGCGAGTCACGCGAATACTAGTGCCCCGCGTCAGAAGTCTCTTCGCGGTCCGGCCACGGAAACCCCTGCCGGGATCAGATGACGCGTTCTCGCCTGCTCCGCCTCCTGGCGATGTCACCGCCGGTGCCCATGTCCCCGATGCGGGCACCCCCGTCCACGCGCCGGCGGGACGTCACTCACCGGCCGGCCGTGGCCCCCCGGGTCTCACCGGTTCGCAGCGGGGGTGTCAAGCCGATGCCGGGAACCGGCAAGACACTCCGTCCCGTGTCCCCGGCTCTGCCGGATCGCATTCCCGGTGCACCATGACGCGCGATGCCGGCGTCGCTACCTCTTCGGGGCGGCCTTCTTGGGCGCCGTCTTCGCGGGCGGTGTCCTCACCGGTCTGGGTGCGGTGGTGACCACGAACCGGTGGGCGACCACGCGCGTCCCCTGCGGCGAGACGACGGTGAGGCGTACCTGGTAGATGCCGCGGGCGAGGGCCTTCGGCGACAAGAGCCCGCCACGGTTGCCGGTGATGCCGGCCAGGCCTCGCACCGGGCCGACCGCGACGAACCGCGTACCGCCCGACGCGAGCACCTGACGACGCGCGAGGGCGACCCAGACGCGCGTGGCCCTCCTGTCCAGGCGGAACCGGACGATCGTGCGCGGCCCCGAGCGTGCGACCCCGAGACCCGTGGCACGCGGCACCGCGCCGAGCCCCAGTCGGCCGAGGAGCGTGTGCGACACGACGACCGACGTGGAGGCGATGTTGCCCGCACCGTCCATGGCGCGAAGGGGGATGACGTTCGATCCCCCGGTCAGGCTGAGCGTGACGGCGAACGCACCGCTTGTGTCGACGCGGGCGCGCATGCCCCGGACCAGCACATATGCGACGCCGGAGGGATCGGTCACACGTCCGCTCACCGTGACCGCCGGCGCCGGGGTCGAGCCGGTGCTCACCTCCGAGACGATCGCGGGACCGGTGGCGTCGGCGGGCGTCATCGTCCCACCCAGCACGTCCCGCGCGAGGTCGGTGTCGCCGGCCACCAGCGAGGCACTGGGCGCCGGCCCGTCGTCCAGTTCGAAGACGAGCCGCCCGCCGTTCGCGGCCATGGACGGCGTGGTCGACGCCCGGGCCACCTGGACTCCCGCGGCACGCTCGCTGGCCCGGACGGGTGCACCCCCGGACGTGGCGACGTACACATCCGGGAGGCCGTTGGTGTCTCCCGCCACGGAGTCGTCCAGCGACGTCCAGGCCACCCTCCGTCCGTCGGCGCTGATCCGGGGGTCCCCGCCGTTCGCGGCGACCACCGTGGTGGCGGCGGAGGCGACGACTGTGCGGCGGACCGTCGTCCCGTCCACGTAGACGACGACGGAGCCGTCGCCGGAGAGGGACGGGCTCGTCCCCGGTCCGACATCGACCGTCGCCCCGCCGTCCAGATCGCGCACATATATGCGTCCGGCTGACGAGAATGCGACCGCACGGCCGTCGGCGCTGAGCGACGGCGTTCCGAACGGGCCGGACAGGAGCATGCCCCCGGGCGCGACACCGGCGAGGGTCTCTCCTCCGCGGAGGAGATCGGAGACGACGAGCTCCGAGACGCCGCCGCGCGTGCGTACATACGCGACGCGCGATCCGTCCGCCGAGAGGTCCACGCCGGGGTCGACGTCGAACGTGCTGGGCCCCCCGTCCGGTGACGCGCTCGCCAGACGGACCGCCCCCGTCGCCAGGTCGACCCGGAAGACGTCACGGAGCCCACCGTCGGTGTCACCGGGCACGAGGCCCGCGGCGCGGGAGGTGAAGACGGCGAAGCGCCCGTCCGCGGACAGCGAGGCGCCACCCGCCCCTGCCGGCGGCACGTCGACGGGGGCGTCGGCCGGCCGGCCGGCCGGCGTGCGGCTGGCGAGCAGGGTCCGTCCCGACGGGACGTCGCGCACGTACAGCTGGCGGATCCCCCCCACTGGCGTCCCTGCGAGCGGGTCGGCGCTGACGAAGGCGACGCGCCGTCCGTCGGCGCTGACCCCGCCCACGTCGACCGGCGCGGCCGGGTTGGCACCCGTGTCCGCGCGGCTGATCAGGTCGAGGCCGGCGATGGCCCCCTGGGCCTGGGCCGCACCGAACACGGCCACGGCTCCGCACAGCGCGATGGACTGGACTCGGCGCACCCCGGGGACGCTATCCGGCGGACGGCGCCGACCGCAATCGTGCCGGTCGCGACGATGCCCGGCGAACGGTGTCCGCCCGGCGGACGCCGGAGATCAGCGTCAGGACGGCTTGATCGCGGAGCTGGGGTCCTCCTTGAACCGCCGCTTCAGCTCCTCCTGAAGCACGGTGAGGACGTCCATCACGGCCTTCCGGTGGTCGGAGATCACGCGCTCCTCCTCACGGAGCTCGTCGACCGCGGTGCTCAGATCGCCGTCGGACAGGCTCGCGGGGTCGCCCCCCCCGGCGTCCACGACGAGCTTCTCGACCCGCCGGCGCGCGAGGAGCATCTCCTCGTCCGGTTCACGCAGTCGCACCACCGCGCCGGAGGCACCCTGCCCCTCCTGGCGCGTGGAGTCGCCGGCCAGGATCGCCGCGAGGTTCTCCATCAGCGGGGTCCCGTCGTCGCCCCCGGCACGGCGCCGCGCCTCCGCGGTGAGGACACCGGCGCGGCTCTGGAGGTAGCGCCGCAGCATGGAGAGGTGGTCGAGCTCGTCTCGGCTCTCGTCGCGACGACGACGCAGCTCCTCGATGTCGAGCCGGTCGAGGCCGTCCGCATATCCCTCGGCCGTGATGCGATCGATTCGTCGGTTACCCGCCAACTCGTCCTCCTCCATCCATGACATCCGGAATCATGCCGTACCGGGGGCGTCTCCGTCGGGGACACCCGATCCCCGGGCCCCGCAGGACGTCAGACCGCGAGCGCCCCGTCGATCAGCGCCGACAGCTCGTCGTAGGAATCGGCGGCGCGGAACTGCGGGAAGTCGGCCCGCACGTTGTCGGGTGAGTGGAACCAGAACCCCGCGTCGGCCGCGCCCAGCATGGAGGAGTCGTTGTAGCTGTCGCCCGCCGCGACCACCCGGTAGTTGAGCGACCGGAACGCCTCGACCGCGTGGCGCTTCTGATCCGGCATCCGCAGCCGGTAGTCGACGATGGCGTCGCCGTCGACCACGAGGCGGTGGCACAGGATCGTCGGTTGTCCCAGCTGGCGCATCAGCGGTGCGCCGAACTGCTCGAACGTGTCGGACAGGATCACCACCTGCGTGCGCTCGCGCAGCGCGTCGAGGAAGTCCCTCGCGCCGGGGAGCGGGGTGAGCGTCGCGATCACGTCCTGGATCGCGGACATCGTGAGCCCGCTGCCGGCCAGGAGGTCCAGCCGGTAGCGCATGAGCACGTCGTAGTCGGGCTCGTCGCGCGTGGTGCGGCGAAGGCCGTCGATGCCGGTGCGCTCGGCGACGGCGATCCAGATCTCGGGGACGAGGACGCCCTCGAGGTCGAGGCAGACGATTTGCAAGGCCTTCTCCGTTGTCGTGCAGGCGCA
>CALMEC010000434.1 GCA_937862675.1 uncultured Actinomycetes bacterium | reverse complement strand
AGACCCACGACTCGAACGATCCGGTCTCCGAGTAGCGATCCGTCGACCGCAGGGCCTGCGCGAATCCTTCCTGCACCACGTCGACGCCGGACTGGGCATCGCCGCAGACGGCCGAGGCCACACGCACGAACCGGGGGAACTCCCGGCGATACAGATCCTCGATCCGGACGGCCAGCTCACCGGTCATGGGGCCGTCATGGCCGTCGACATGCGGGGTTCGCTCAGTTCCCGCGCTCATCGCATCGCCTTCGTCGCGGGTCCCCGGGGCGATGGGGAGCATCGATGTCCGTCGCTCATACCCAGTACAACACCACGACACCTCCGATTCTTCAGTTCGCCGGGAGGTGGCGCTTGACGCGAGGCATCATCGGCGTGGAGGTCATCCTCTCCGCGTGCCCACCGGCCCGTCACGGCATGGTGCGGTTGCGGCGCTCCTCGATGGCCTCCAGCGCCTCGGAGACCGAGTCGCCCAGTCGCGCATGCGCGGGGAACACGTTCCCGGGTCCGAGGAGATCGGCCACGCCGGTGGCGCGCAGCTGTCGTCCCAGCCTCGGGTCCACGCCCGCGAGGATCAGGGTACCCCCGTGGGCGGCGAGCTCCTCGGCGTACCCACGGACCATGGTGAGGAAGGTGATGCCGAGCTCCTCGTTGCCGCGGAGCCGGATCACGACGTGCGCTCCCGGGACGGGGCCGTCCGGCGTCGGCAACTGACGGCGGAAGGCGTGGGCGGACGCGAAGAAGAGACTGCCGTACGGGGCCAGCACCACCGTCTCGCCGGGCGTGATCGTCGCCGGAGGCGACGTCTCGAGCGGACGGCCGTGCGGATCGTCGAACACCCAGCGGACCACCCGCACCCGGTTGGACTGCCGTGCGATGTGGAGGGCCACGGAGAGGCCGACACCTGCGAACACCGCGTACTGGAGCGGGACCACCAGCGTGAGCACGAACGTGACCGTGAACACCGCCGCCTGGGTGATGCCGGTGCGCCAGACCATCACGATCTGGCGCAGGCGGAAGGTCCGCACGCCCACCAGGATGAGGAGTGCCGCGAGCGCGGGCATCGCGAACCTGTCCATGAGTGGGCCGACCGCGAGGACCGTCACGACTATGACGACACCGGAGATCAGGTTCGCGAGCGCGGTCTGTGCGCCCATCGCGCGGGTGAGCGCGGTTCCCGACATGGACCCGCCCACGGGCATTCCCTGGGCGATGCCCGAGGCGATGTTGGAGATGCCCTGTCCGCGGAAGGCGGCGGAGACGTCGGGATAGCGGCCGTCGGGGGTGGGGATTGCTCCGGAGATCGCGGCACCCTGGACGAGCGCCACGAGGGCCACCGAGATGGCCGGGACGATCACCTCCGACGTCGCGGAGAGATCGGGGCGGATGAGGTCGGGCAGTGAGCGGGTGACCTCGGTGAGGTCGCCGAGGGTGGCGATGCCGGGGAACGCGAGGGCGAGGAGGGACCCGGCCACGACGGCCACCACCAGTCCCAGTGCTCCCAGGCGCGTGCGTTCCAGGGTGACGATGAGGACGATCGTGACCGCCGCGACCAGAAGTGACGGCCAGTGGAAGTGCCCGACGCCGGCGAGGGTGTCGATCGCCCGCGTGATCCGGTTGGCCCCGCGCCCGGTGAATCCCGTGAGGTTGTCCAGCTGTCCCATCACGATGCTGACGGCGACGGCGTTCACGAACCCGATCAGCACCGCACTCGGGATGAACCGGATCAGGCTGCCCAGACGCGCGATGCCGAGGCCGAGCATGATGAGCCCGGAGAGCACCGTCAGCATGGCCATCGCCCCGGCCGCATCCGCACCGTGCATCGCCGGGACGTCGCGGAGGATCACGGCGATCGCCGCCGTCGCCTGCACGCTCATGATGAACGAGCCCGTGGTGAGGGCCCCGACGAACGACCCCATCACGTACGAGTTGAGTCCGAGGATCGGATTGATCCCGGCCAGGACACCGGCCGCGAGTCCGTCCGGTACCCGCTCGACCCCGAGGGAGATGCCCGCCCGAGTGTCGGCGCCCACGGTGTCGCGCGATCCGAAGCGCCGGAGATATGCGCGAAGTCGCATCGGCGGGGTCACGGGCGGACCCCGTCCGCAGGGCACCTGAATCGGCGAGGGTCCGCGACAGCGGGCAGATCGTGACCGCGAGTACCGGAGCCAACCGGCATCGGGTCGCATCGTCCGGGGCGCGCCGCCGATGCATGTGAGGGCACGGATAACGTGATAGTGACGCTAATCGGTGCGGCGAACGCGATGCCGGTGCGGGGAAAGGGATGGCCGGCGTGGCTCGGCGCGACGTCGACCGCCGTGTCCGCAAGTCGGGAACGTGTGCGCGGTGTCGAGGGTAACGTCCGATGCGAGCGGGCCTGGGGGTGTCGGAGACGTCGCGATGCCGGTCGCGGGTGGTGAGCATCCATGCCGGTGGGATCCGGCGCCGGCGGATGGACCGTGCGGCTGGGACGAGAGGGGCGGGGGTGCACCTTGTGTCGGCGGTGGCTCACGATCCGGAATCTAGTGCCCCGTGCCGGAATGCGATCCGGACGCCGTCCCTCGCAGATGGCCGCTCTACGAGGGTGGTCCGGCCTTCCGGTGACACTCGTCATGGCCGCGGTGCGGCGGGGGGCCGGGGGGGGGGGGGGGGGGGCCCCCAGTCCCCCCAA
>CALMEC010000433.1 GCA_937862675.1 uncultured Actinomycetes bacterium | reverse complement strand
GGGCAATATCTCTCCATCACCGATCTCGCGCGCGACGGTCACGCCGCGAAAGGGAGGGATCGCACCGCGCTGCGGGTCGGCGGCGTCGGGCGTGCCGCTGGTCAACGCGGCCACCGCCTCGCGCCTTGCGAACAGTTGCGCGCCGGTCGCTTCCTGCAACGCGCGCAAGCCGCCGACATGGTCGACATGTTCGTGACTGGTCAGCAGGACGCGCACCTGCTTCGGATCGAAGCCCAGCGCGCGGATGTTGGCGAGAATCGACGGAGCGGCTTCCTCTGTCGCGCCGTCGATCAGCACGAGGCCGGAGGGCGTGTCGATCAGGACGACGCTGATGCCGCAGGTGCCGACATAATAGCTGTTGCCGAAGATCCGTGCCGGCGGTGCGGGATCGCTCCACCCCTCGCGCCCGGCGCAGGCGTCGGCCAGGATCTTGCCGGTCGGCGCGGCGGGGGAAGGGGCCGGCGCCGGGGCCTGCGGGGCGCCCGCCGCGACCACGGAGGTGACGGCGATCGCGAGATAGGCGACGCCGGTCTTGATGGGCTCGTATCCGAGCACGAACTGCATGTAGAGGGACAGAAGCAGGAAGATCCCCTGCACCATCATCCCGAGCGCGAACCCGATCACGTTCGCGCCGGTCGGCACGCGCCGGCGGAAGAAGGTCATCGGGACGAGCGGGTACTTCGAACGCATCTCGACGACGACGAACGCGATGGCCATCACGATGGACACGCCGATCAGGCTGAGGGTGGCGGGCTCCAGCCAGCCGTCCTCGCTCGCGCGCGTCAGCGCGTACACCAGGATCATGAGGGCGCCCGTGATGAGCACCGCACCGAACGCGTCGAAATGACGATGGGTGGTGTCCGCACGGCTCTCGCGTACGAGGCGCCAGGTGAAGAAGAGGGTGACGAGCGCGATCGGGACGTTGATGAGGAAGCACCACCGCCAGTCGACCTTCTCGGTCAGCACGCCGCCCAGGATGACGCCGATCGCCGCTCCCGATCCGGCCACCGCGCCGAGGATGCCCAGCGCCTTGTTGCGCTCGGCACCCTCCTGGAACGTGACGGCGACGATCGAGAAGACGGAGGGCGCGAGCATGGCCGCGGCAGTGCCCTGCAGGATGCGCGCCACGATGAGCATCTCGGGTGACGTGGACACGCCGCAGGTGAACGAGAAGACCGCGAAGAGCGTCACGCCCGCCATGAAGAGCCGCTTGCGCCCCAGGAGGTCGCCGACCCGGCCACCGAGGAGCATGAATCCGCCGAAGGTGAGCGCGTAGCCCGTGATGACCCACTGCAGGTCCGCCTGCGCGACCTTCAGGTCGAGCGCGATGTGGCTGAGTGCGACGTTGACGATGCTGACGTCCAGCACAACCATGAGGTAGGACATCGAGAGGACGGCGAGTGCCTTCCAGCGGTTCTCGTCCTGAACGTTTGTCGTCACGTAGGTTCCCTTAGCCCGCGAAGTATCGAGTCGGCGGACGATAGCGCGTTCCCGCCCTCCGCGCCAGCACGGGGGACGGGCGGTCGTCAAGTGGTGAACGTCGTGAATTCGGGGGGTAGACTGACCGTAAAATGACGGCTGCCCGTGGGCGGCCACGACGGTGTCAGCGAGGGGGCCGACGATGTCCGAAGAGACCTTTCCGGTGAAGGACGAATGGGTGCGCGGGGCCCACCTGGACGCCGAGGGATACCGGGAGATGTACGAGGCATCGATCCGTGACCCGGAGGCGTTCTGGGGCGAGCACGGCAAGCGCATCGACTGGATGCGTCTGTACACGACCGTCAAGAACACGTCCTTCGATCCGGGCCGGGTCGACATCCGCTGGTACGAGGACGGCACGACCAACGCCGCCTACAACTGCATCGACCGGCACCTCGAGGCGCGTGGCGACCAGGTCGCGATCATCTGGGAGCCCGACACCCCCGGAGAGTCCCGGTCCATCACCTACCGCGAGCTGTACCAGGAGGTGTGCCGCTTCGCCAACGTTCTGCGCGCACAGGGCGTCGGCAAGGGGGACACCGTCACCATCTACCTCCCGATGATCCCGGAGGCCGCGTTCGCCATGCTCGCCTGCGCACGGATCGGCGCGGTCCACTCCGTGGTCTTCGGCGGCTTCTCCGCCGACTCGCTGGCCGGCCGCATCACGGACTGCGACTCGAAGGTGGTCATCACCGCCGACGAGGGACGCCGCGGGGGACGGTCGGTCCCGCTCAAGAGGAACGTCGACGCGGCGGTCGCCAAGGTGGGCGACGTGGTCGAGAGCGTCGTGGTCGTGCGGCACACCGGCGGGGACGTCGCGATGACCGAGGGACGCGACCGCTGGTACGACGACCTGGCCGCGGGCGTCGACGCGGACTGCCCGCCGGAGGAGATGGAGGCCGAGGCCCCGTTGTTCATCCTCTACACCTCGGGGTCGACGGGAACGCCCAAGGGCGTCGTCCACACCACCGGGGGCTACCTCGTCTTCACGTCGATGACACACGAGTACGTGTTCGACCTCCGGGAGGACGACGTCTACTGGTGCACCGCCGACGTGGGCTGGGTCACGGGGCACAGCTACATCGTCTACGGACCGCTCGCCAACGGCGCCACCACGGTCATGTTCGAGGGCATCCCCACCTATCCCGACGCGTCGCGCTTCTGGGAGGTCGTCGACAAGCACGGGGTCACCATCTTCTACACCGCCCCCACGGCCATCCGCTCGCTCATGGGGAAGGGTGAGGAACCCGTCAAGAAGACGGACCGGACGTCGCTGCGCATCCTCGGGTCGGTCGGCGAACCCATCAACCCGGAGGCCTGGGAGTGGTACTACCGGGTCGTGGGCGACGGACGCTGTCCGGTCGTCGACACCTGGTGGCAGACCGAGACCGGCGGCGTGATGATCTCGCCCATCCCGGGTGCCATGGACCTCAAGCCGGGATCCGCGATGCGCCCCTTCTTCGGCGTCGTGCCGCAGGTGCTGGACGAGCACGGAACGGTCCTCACGGAGACCGAGACGCACGGGCTCCTCGTCATCGCGGACTCGTGGCCCGGTCAGATGCGGACGGTGTGGGGCGACCACGCGCGCTTCGAGACGACGTACTTCAGTCACTACGCCGGCAAGTACTTCACCGGAGACGGATGCCGGCGCGATGCCGACGGCGACTACTGGATCACCGGCCGGGTGGACGACATCATCAACGTGTCGGGCCACCGGATGAGCACCGCCGAGGTGGAGAGCGCCCTCGTGGCCCATCCCCGTGTGTCCGAGGCGGCCGTGGTCGGATTCCCGCACGACATCAAGGGGCAGGGCATCTACGCGTACGTGACGCTGATGGTCGGCGACGAGGGATCGGGCGACCTCCACGCGGAGCTCGTGGCGTGGGTCCGCACCGAGATCGGCCCGATCGCCAGCCCGGACATCATCCAGTTCACCCCGGATCTCCCGAAGACGCGCTCGGGCAAGATCATGCGCCGCTTCCTGCGAAAGATCGCCGAGAACGAGGTCTCGAACCTGGGCGACACCTCCACCCTGGCGGACCCGGCCGTGCTCGACTCGCTGATCGCGGAGCGGCAGAAGCACGGCGTGGGGTAGGACCGCGGGGTCCGGTCAGCGGCGTGTCACCACGGGCGTCCGGCATCCCGGGTTGACACGCCGCTGTGCGGCACGGCCCGGGGTCATCGCCCGGGAGTCGTCTCGTCGCGCTGGAAGCGGTAGCCGATCCCCGGCTCGGTGATGAAGTGGCGCGGATGCCGGGTGTCCGGCTCCAGCTTGCGCCGGATCTGCGCGACGTACACCCGGAGGTAGTTCGTCTCGCGCTCGTAGCGCGGTCCCCACACCTCCTGCAGCAGCTGGCGCTGCGTGACGAGCTTCCCCTCGTTGCGCACCAGCACCTCCACGATGTGCCACTCGGTCGGGGTGAGACGCACGGGGCCGTCCGGCGTGGAGACCCGCTTCGCGACGAGATCGACGGTGAAGGCGTCCGTGACGACCTGGGGATCCGTCGTCGTGGGCGGCACGTTGCGACGGAGGGCGGCGCGAAGTCGTGCCAGGAGCTCGCCCATCGCGAAGGGCTTGGTCACGTAGTCGTCCGCGCCGGCGTCCAGGGCGGTGATCTTGTCGGACTGCTGGCCCCGCACGGAGAGGACGAGGATCGGCACGTCGGACCATCCGCGGATCGCGTCGATGACCCGGACGCCGTCCATGTCCGGGAGCCCCAGATCGAGGATGACCGCGTCGGGAGGACGCGCCGTCGCCGCGAGCACCGCCGTCTGCCCGTCCGCCGCCAGGTCAACCTCGTAGCCGCGGGTCCGAAGGTTCGTCGCCAGGGCGCGGAGGATCTGGGGCTCGTCGTCGACGATCAGGACGCGCGTCATCCCCCGCTCCTCAGCCGCACCACCATGGTCGTGCCCCCGCCCGGCGTGTCGGCGACGGACAGCCGCCCGTCCATCGCGTCGACGAAGCCCTTCGCGCCCGCGAGTCCGAGCCCGACCCCGCCGGCGCCGCCATGCCCGTCGCCGGTGCGCTGGAAGGGCTCGAACACCCGCTCCCGGTCACCGGGCGCCAGGCCGGGACCGTCGTCGATCACGCGGATCTCCACCCGGTCGTCCGACTCCGCGGCCTCCACCCGCACCCGTGTGCCCGGTGGCGTGTGGACGATGGCATTGTCCACCAGGTTCGCGATCACGCGTTCCAGGAGCCCGGCGTCGGTGACGACCAGGGGAAGCGTCTCGGGCACGTCGATCGTCACGTCGTCCGCTTTCTCGCCCAGTTCGACCAGTGCGGCCGGCACGACCTCGTCGAGGGCGACGGGCCGTTCCGTGTGGATGATCGCACCGGCCTGGATCCGGCTCATGTCGAGGAGGTTCCCCAGCAGCCCGTCGAGTCGCTGCGCGGCGGCGTCGATGGTGGCGTGGAAGTCGTCGACGTCCTCCTTCGACCAGGTGACGTCGGGTTCCATCAAGCTCGTCACCGCGGCGCGGATCGCGGCGAGGGGAGTGCGCAGGTCATGGGAGACGGCGGCCAGCAGCGCCGCGCGAAGCTCGCCGGCCCGCGCGAGCTCCTCCGCGCCCGCCGCCTCGCGCTCCAGCCGGTCGCGCTCGAGGGAGACGGCGAGCTCGCGGGTGAACGCGTGGAGGACGCGTTCCTCCACCTGCGGGGGTGTGCCCGTCGTGGCGAGCATCCGCGCGCCGTCCAGATCGATCGTCGCACTGGCGTCCTCCGGGTGCTGCGGCGGGTGGTCCCCGGCCTGGGCGTCGACGACCAGCGCGTCGCCGTCGCGGCGGAAGACCGTGGCGCCGTCCACGCCGAGCGCACGCGCGAGCGATTCGAGGAGTCCGCCGGCGGCGCGCGCGCCGGCGAGCCGGGCGATCGTCTCCGCCTCGGCCTTCGCCGCGGCGCCGTCCAGTGCCCGGCGGGCGGAGAGCTCCACGAAGACGCTGACGACGAGGGCGACCGCCAGGAAGATGACGAGCGCGAGGAGGTTCTCCCCCCGCGAGATCGTGAACGTGTGGACGGGGAGGGTGAAGTACCAGTTCACCACGAGGAAGGCGGATGCGGCGGTGGCGAGCGCCGGCCACACGCCGCCCACGGCGGCCACCCCGACGGAGAGCCCGAGATAGAGGAGCAGCACCCCGGACAGGGAGACCACGGACTCCAGGAGCACCAGCAGGACCGTGAGGGCGGGGATGCCGATCGCGGCGATCGCCACGCCGATCCAGCGGCGCCGGGACGAGATGGCGCGGCGGCGGCTCTTCGTGCGGAGCCGGTGCGTCCCTCGCGGCGCGGGTTCGTCGCGGTCGCCGATGACCGCCACGTCGAACTCCCCGCGCGAGAGGCGCAGGACGCGGTTGACGACCGACCCGCGGATGAGCTCGCGCACCGGCGACCGGCTCGTCGCGCCCAGCACCACGCGTGTCGCGTTCTCCGCCCGCGCCATATCCACGAGCGTCGTGGCCACGTCGGCCCCGGCCGGCTGCACGAACGTCCCGCCGAACTCCTCCAGCAGCCGTCGCTGGGCGTCCAGGTCGGTCGCGTCCCCGCCGTCCAGCCCGTCCTGCGATCGGACGTGCACCCCGATGAGATCCGCCCTCAGCCGCGTCGCCGTGCGTGCGGCGCGGCGGACGACGCGGTCCCCGCCCGGCTCGCCGGAGATGGCGACGACGACCCGCTCCTTCGCCTCCCACGGCTCGGCGATCCCCTGAGCCCTCCGGTAGGCCAGGAGCGCCTCGTCCACGCGGTCGGCCGTCCACAGAAGCGCGATCTCGCGCAGCGCCCCGAGGTTTCCCGGCCGGAAGAAGTTGGTGAGCGCCGCGTCGATCTTCTCGGGCGGATAGATGTTGCCGTGCGCGAGGCGCCGCCGGATGGCCTCGGGGCTCATGTCGACGAGCTCGATCTGGTCCGCGGCGCGGACGACCCGGTCGGGGATGGTCTCGCGCTGCGGCACGCCGGTTATCGTCCCGATGACATCGTTGACGGACTCGAGGTGCTGGATGTTGATCGTCGTGATGACGTCGATGCCTGCCGTCAGGATGTCCTCGACGTCCTGCCAGCGTTTCTCGTTGCGCGAGCCGGGCACGTTGGTGTGCGCCATCTCGTCGATGAGCGCGACCTGGGGCGCCCGGCGGATGATCGCGTCGACGTCCATCTCCTCGAAGGGGGATCCCCGGTGCACCAGGCGGCGTCTCGGCACGATCTCCAGGTCGCGGATCATGTCGGCGGTGTTCGCGCGCCCGTGCGTCTCGATGAGGCCGATGACGACGTCGGCGCCGCGTGAGCGGCGGCGCCATCCCTCGTCGAGCATGGCGTAGGTCTTGCCGACGCCGGGTGCGGGTCCGAGGTAGACACGGAGCGTGCCCCGGTTCGGGCGGGGCTCGTCATGGTTCGGTGAGGCCGGCATCAGGGCGAACCTAGTCGACGCTCGGTGCCGGTGTGCGGAGGTCGCCTCACCGGCCCGTCGGTGCTGAGTCGAGCGCCATGTTGAGCTCCAGGACGTTGACCGCGGGCTCGCCGAGAACGCCCAGGACCCGGCCGGACGTGGCCCGTTCGACCTCGGCGCGGACGGCGGACGGGTCCATTCCCCGCGCGCGGGCGACGCGCGGGATCTGCAGGCGTGCGTTCTCGGGTGAGATGTGGGGGTCAAGCCCCGATCCGGAGGCGGTGACGGCGTCCACCGGAACCGGGGCGCCGGGCGGGAGGCCGTTTTCACGGCGGTATCGCTCGGCCCGCTCGCGGACCGCGTCGATCAGCGTGTCGTTCGTGGGGCCGAGGTTGGAGGCGCCGCTCGCTTCGGCGTCGTATCCGTCGCCCGCCGCCGATGGGCGGGGATGGAAGTAGCGGGGCGTGGTGAACGCCTGCCCGATCAGGCGGGACCCCACGATCCTGCCATCGGCGCGGACGAGCGACCCCTCCGCCTGGTCGCGGAGGGCGACCCGGCCGATGCCGGTGACCACCAGCGGGTACACGATGCCGGTGAGGAGCGTCAGCATGGCCATGACGATCGTGGCGCTGAGAAGCTGGCGGCGCATCAGCTGACCCCCAGGGCCGAGACGACGAGGTCGATCAGCTTGATCCCCGCGAACGGGACGATGACGCCGCCGAGGCCGTAGATGAGGAGGTTTCTCCGCAGGGCGGCGTGGGCCGACCGCGCTCGGAAGCGGACGCCGCGGAGGGCGAGGGGGATCAGCGCCACGATGATGAGCGCGTTGAAGATGACGGCCGAGAGTACGGCCGAGCGGGGGCTCTCCAGCCGCATCACGTTCAGGCCGTCGAGGGCGGGGAGCGCCCCGGCGAACATCGCGGGGATGATGGCGAAGTACTTCGCCACGTCGTTCGAGATCGAGAAGGTGGTGAGCGCGCCGCGCGTCATGAGGAGTCCCTTCCCGACCTCGACGATCTCGATGAGCTTCGTCGGGTCGGAGTCCAGGTCGACCATGTTCCCGGCCTCGCGGGCGGCCTGCGTGCCGGAGTTCATCGCGACTCCGACATCGGCGCGTGCCAGGGCGGGCGCGTCGTTGGTCCCGTCGCCGGTCATGGCGACCAGCCGGCCATCGGCCTGCTCGGCGGCGATGAGCCGCATCTTGTCCTCCGGCGTCGCCTCGGCCAGGTAGTCGTCGACCCCGGCCTCGTCGGCGATGGCCCGGGCGGTCATCGGGTTGTCGCCGGTGATCATCACCGTCCGGATCCCCATCGTCCGCAGCGTCGCGAACCGGTCGCGCATCCCCGGCTTGACCACGTCCTTCAGATGGACGACGCCGAGGATCCGCGGACCGTCCGCGACCACCAGCGGCGTTCCGCCGTCGCGCGCGATGCCGGTCACGATCTCGGTGAGTGCATCGGACCCGGACCCGCCCTGATCCGTCACCCAGCGCAGCACGGCGTCGGCCGAGCCCTTCCGGATGCGACGCCCGGGCAGGTCGACGCCGCTCATGCGGGTGTGCGCCGAGAACGCCACGAACTCGGCATCGTCGGCGGTGGGGTGCCGGTCACCGTCGCGCTGATCGGCGAGTGCGACGATGGACCGCCCCTCGGGTGTCTCGTCCGCCAGGCTGGCCAGTCGCGCGGCCTCGGTCAGATCGGGGAGGGCGGTGCCGGCGACCGGGATGAAATCGGTGGCCTGGCGATTGCCCAGCGTGATGGTGCCGGTCTTGTCGAGCAGGAGGGTGGAGCAGTCGCCGGCGGCCTCGACCGCCCGGCCCGAGAGGGCGAGGACGTTGCGCCGGAGCATCCGGTCCATGCCCGCGATGCCGATCGCCGACAGGAGCGCCCCGATGGTCGTCGGGATGAGGCAGACGAGCATCGCCACCAGCACGACGACGTCCTGCGGTGCTCCCGACGCGATCGCGAACGGCTGGAGCGTGACCACCGCGAGCAGGAAGACGATGGAGAGGCCCGCCAGCAGGATCGTCAGCGCGATCTCGTTCGGCGTCTTCCTCCGCTCGGCCCCCTCGACGAGCGCGATCATCCGGTCCAGGAAGCTCTCGCCCGGTCGCGCGGTCACCCGGATGACGATGCGGTCCGAGAGGACGCGCGTGCCGCCCGTCACCGCGGAGCGGTCGCCGCCGGACTCGCGGATGACCGGTGCCGACTCGCCGGTGATGGCCGACTCGTCCACGCTGGCGACGCCCTCGATCACCTCGCCGTCGGCGGGGATCGGCTCACCGGCGGGGACGACGCATTCGTCGCCCGGACCCAGGGAGCCGCCGTCCACCGTGACCACCGATCCGTCCGGCTCCCTGCGGTTCGCCCTCATCGCGACCCGGGTCTTGCGCAGCGCGTCCGCCTGTGCCTTGCCGCGTCCCTCGGCGATGGCCTCGGCGAAGTTGGCGAAGAGCACGGTGAACCAGAGCCAGAGCCCGACCAGTCCGGCGAAGACGTTCTCCGCGGCGGAGTCGGAGCGCACGTCGCGGATGAACACCAGCGTCACCAGCGCGGCACCGACGGCGACGATCGCCATCACGGGATTGCGGA
Source organism: uncultured Actinomycetes bacterium (assembly GCA_937862675.1). Taxonomy (GTDB): domain Bacteria; phylum Actinomycetota; class Thermoleophilia; order Miltoncostaeales; family Miltoncostaeaceae; genus CALMEC01. The sequence goes on along the minus strand of CALMEC010000433.1, from coordinate 3,967 downwards.
GCATCAGACGGGGGCGGAGCTTCCGGATGCTGTCCACGAGCGCGCCACGCAGGATCGCCGGCTCGAGGATCGACAGTGACCGGTTCATATGGTCAGGGCCTCCAGGATCGGGCCGAGCGCCAGGACCGGGAAATACGTCAGTCCGACGACGACCAGGACGACGACGATGAGCAGGCCTGTGAACAGGGGCGTCCCGGTCGGGAGTGTCCCCGGACCGGTCGGGACCGTCGGCTTGCGGGCGAGCGAACCGGCCAGTGCGAGGACCGGGACGATCACGAGGAACCGCCCGGCGAGCATCGCCAGTCCGAGCGTGAGGTTGTACCAGGTGGTGTCGCCGGCCAGGCCGGCGAACGCGGACCCGTTGTTGTTGGCGGCCGACGTGTACGCGTAGAGGACCTCGGTCAGTCCGTGCGGGCCGGGGTTCAGCATGGACGCCCGCGGACCGTCCGTGACGACGGCGATCGCGGCGAGCGTGAGGATCATCACCGGCACCGCCAGCACGGTGAGCACCACCAGCTTCATCTCGCCGGCCTGGATCTTCTTCCCGAGGTATTCGGGCGTCCGGCCGACCATCAGGCCGGACAGGAACACGGCGAGGACGGCGAACACGAGCATGCCGTAGAGACCGGCGCCGACACCTCCAGGGCTGACCTCGCCCAGCATCATGTTGACGAGGGGAACGGCTCCGCCGACGGGAGTGAAGCTGTCATGTGCGGAGTTCACGGCTCCGGTGGACGTCCCCGTCGTGGTCGCGGCGAACAGGCCGGATGCGCTCGCGCCGAACCGGACCTCCTTCCCCTCCATGTTGGGGGCGCTCTGCAGCCCGGCGGCCGCGGTGACGGCCGGGTTGCCGTGCGTCTCCGCCTCCATGGCGACCACGGCCGACGCGGACCAGAGGATGAGCATCGCGGCGAGGACCGCCCATCCCTGCCGCCGGTCGCCGACGAGGCGTCCGAACGCCGAGGTCATGGCGAACGGGATCGCCAGGATCGCCCACATCTCCAGCAGGTCGGTGAACGCCGTGGGGTTCTCGAACGGATGGGCGGAGTTGGCGTTGAAGAACCCGCCGCCGTTCGTCCCGAGTTCCTTGATGGCCTCCTGGCTCGCCACGGGGCCGCCCGGGATCATCTGGGTGGCGCCCTCCAGCGTGGTCGCGTGGTGGGCTCCGGAGAGGTTCTGGATCACGCCGGACGCCATGAGCAGGACCGCGAGGACGAGCGCCAGCGGGAGCAGTATCCGCACGACGCTCCGGGTGAGGTCGACCCAGAAGTTGCCGATGGTCGGCGATCCCCGGCGGACGAGTCCGCGGACGAGTGCGACGGCCACGGCGAGTCCCACGGCGGCGGAGACGAAGTTCTGAACGGTGAGGCCGGCCGCCTGTGTCAGGTGGGACATCGTGGACTCGCCCGCGTAGTTCTGCCAGTCCGTGTTCGTGACGAAGCTGGCCGCGGTGTTGAACGCGAGGAAGGGGGAGACTCCCGGCCGCCCGTCCGGGTTGCCGGGAAGAACGCCCTGCAGCCGTTGGAGGGCGTAGAGCACGACCAGCCCGACGGCGCTGAAGGAGATGACCGCCGCGGCGTAGACGCGCCACGTCTGTTCACGCCGGGGGTCGACGTGCGCCAGCCGGTAGACGACACGTTCGACGGGGCCGAACACGCGCTCGAGCGGAGCATCGTCCGCCGCGGGTCCGAGGACCCGCGCGACGTACCGCCCGAGCAGGGGCGTGCTGATGGCGACGAGGCCGATCAGGACCGCGAACTGGAGCCATGCCGCAGCGCTCAACCGAGACGCTCCGGGTTGATCAGGGCCACGAGGAGGTAGACGAACGCGATGACGGCGAGCACCAGCCCGATCGCGTCATCGGCGCTCATCGTCCCTCGCTGACGGACCGTGAGGGCGTGGAGTCCGTGCCGTCGGACGGGCTCGTCACCGACACCGGTGCGGCGTCGTCGGGGCCGCCGGCGATGCGGTGGCAGAACCGCACGTACCCCATGAGGGCCGCGGTGACCGCGACGATGACCGCCAGAGAGATCAGATCGTCCATGGATCCCGTTCTACCGCCGGTCCGACGTCGGCGGGAGCGGTCCTGACGGGTTCTTGACGTCGTCCGGCGCGTCCTTAGCGTCCCTCTAGCGCGAGGACGCCTCCGCACGTGAGCGGTGGTCCCATGTCCATCGCGTGCACGGGGACCGCGGCCGCGGGGCGGAGTCGTCCCCCCGGGTCATCCGGCGCGCTTTCCGAAGAGGGGGCGCACGTCGGCGACGTCGTACTCCTCGACCGAGACGGAGACGATCTTCGGACGCTTCCCGCCTCTCGCGGCGCGGCGGAAGGCGTCCAGCGCCTCCTGTGACTCCCAGCGCTCGAAGACGTTGATCCTCCCCGGGTCGATACGGTCCGCGCCGCCCGCGAAGTCCAGGCAGCCCTCAGCCGCCCTGGCTCGCTCGACGATCTGCCGGCTGCTCTCGAGATAGGCCTCGCGCTGCTCCGGCTCGACGATGAAGTGTCCGGCGACGATGATCATCGTGTCCTCCCGCTCTCTGGTGATCTCATGTGCCGTCCCGGATGGACGGCGTCACCGGTACTGACCCGGTGGACCGGGCCGACTCATCGCGGGGGCGACGGAGGGTGGAGGCTGTGAACGGTGACGCGTGCCCTCGTGCGTTCCGACGGCGCGGCCCGGCATGCGCAGCACCCCGGGGTCCCAGCGCAGCGCGACTAGCGCTCGGTCGCCGCGTGCACGTGCTCCACGAGTCGTGTGAGGATCGCGGGGTCCGTGTCGGGCAGGACACCGTGACCCAGGTTGAACACGTGGCCCGGACGGTTCGCGGCCTCAGCGATCACGCGGTCGGCCTCCCGCTCCACCGCATCCCAGCCGGCGAGCAGGACGGTCGGGTCGAGGTTCCCCTGGATACCGCGGTCGTGGCCGATGCGCTCCCATGCCCTCCCGAGGCCGACGCGGAAGTCCACGCAGACGACATCGGACCCGGCCGAGGCGATCTCCTCCAGCATGCCGCCCGCCCCCGTCCCGAAGTGGATCGTGGGGACACCCAGGTCGCGGACGCCGTCGAAGATGCGCCGGCTGTAGGGCAGGACGTGCTCGCGGTACGCCGAGGGGCCCAGGTCGCCGATCCACGAGTCGAACAGCTGGAGCACCTGCGCTCCGGCCTCCACCTGGGCGCGCAGGTAGCGGATCGTGACCTCCGTGAGGGTCTCCATCAGCGCCGCCCAGAGCTCCGGCTGTCCGTACATCATCGCCTTCGCACGGGCGCGGTCCTTCGTGGGGCGGCCCTCCACCATGTACGAGGCGAGGGTGTACGGTGCGCCGGCGAATCCGAGCAGCGCGGCACGCCCGTCGAGTTCGGTCCGCAACGTGCGCAGCGCGGCGAAGATCTCGGGGGTGGCCTCCTCCGCGTCGCCGATCGTGAGCCTCCGGACGGCGGCCATGTCCCGGACCGGCTCGTGGACCACGGGACCGACACCCGGGTCGATGGTGAACGGCAGTCCCATCCCGTAGAGCGGCATCATGATTTCCGCGTAGAGCACCGCCCCGTCCACACCCATGATGTCGACGGGCATGAGCGTCACCTCGACGCACAGATCCGGCGTGCGGATCATCTCGAGGATGCCGTGCGACTCGCGGAGCTTCCGGTACCCGGGCAGGCAGCGTCCGGCCTGGCGCATGAACCAGACGGGGGTGCGGTCGACCGCACCCCCGCGGCAGGCGGCGAGCATGCGGGCCTCACCGGACATCGTGGACGGGGCTGGTGTCACGGGCGTGCTCCTCGACGGCGACGGGTGCGATGACATCCGACGGAACCTGGTGTCCCGTGTCAGAAATTACGTGGCGGTTCCCGGCCGTGCCTCATCGCGAGACGGGGTCCTCGACCGCCGGCGTCCCTGATGTCCCCGCGGGTCTCCGGGATCCCTGCCTCACGGGAGATCCCCCCGGGGACCCCGTGGGGGGACC
>CALMEC010000432.1 GCA_937862675.1 uncultured Actinomycetes bacterium | reverse complement strand
GCCGCGGCGGCGTTGATCGTCTTCGCCGCGGCCATGCGTTCGGCCGTAGTGGAGTAGAGGCCGTCCGTGGCCGTCGCCGATGCGTAGACCATGGCGACGAGGGCCACGGTCCAGACGACGATGAACAGACGGCTCCGGCGCACCGCCAGACATGTCAGTGCGACGACCCCGGTCACCTCGGGGCGGCCTCCGGATGGCGGTAGGCGTCCAGGAACACCTCCTCGAGGGTGGGCGGGGTGCTCGTCAGGGTCCGGACGCCCGCCGTCGTCAGTGCGGACAGGACGGCGGGGAGGCCCTCGGGCGCGACGGTGAGGGAGACGGTGGAACCGTCGACGACGAGATCGTGCACACCCGGTGTATGCGTCAGGTCGGGCACGGCACCCACCAGTTCCGCGGTGACGCGGGAGCGGTGGAGATGGCGCATGGCGTCGAGGCTGCCGGCCTCGACCGTCCGCCCTCCCCGGATGATGGTGACCCGGTCGGCCAGCCTCTCAACCTCGCTCAGCACATGACTGGACAGGAGGACCGTGGTGCCCTCGGCCCGCCGCTCGGCGATGCAGTCGGCGAAGACCTCCTTCATCAACGGGTCCAGGCCGGACGTCGGCTCGTCCAGGAGCAGCAGGTCGGCGGGCGCGGCGAACGCCGCCACCAGGGCGACCTTCTGGCGGTTCCCCTTCGAGTACGCACGCCCCAGCTTGGTCGGATCGAGCTGGAAGCGCTCGATCATGGCATCCCGGCGCACGGGGTCGACGGGCACGCCGCGCATCCGCAGGAGGATGTCGATGACCTCCCCGCCGGAGAGGTTCGGCCAGAGGCTGACATCGCCGGGCACATAGGCCAGCCGGCGGTGAAGCATCGCGGTGTTCCTCCAGGGGTCCTGGCCGAAGAGGCGCACTTCGCCGCCGGTGGCGCGGATCAGGCCGAGCAGGATGCGTATCGTGGTGGACTTCCCGGCTCCGTTGGGTCCGAGGAATCCGTGGACCTCGCCGCCGGCGACCGATAGGTCGAGTCCGTCGAGGGCGACGGTACGGCCGAACGTCTTGACCAGCCCGCGTGCGTCGATGACCGCGTCGCTCACGCCCCGGACGATACTCCCGGGCGGGACGCGCGGGCACCCAGTACGTCGTGGCCGCTCGAGGTGGAGGGGCGGAGCACCGGCGGACGACGGTGACGTATGCACGGACGACCGTCGACGGCTGCGGGGGCCGTCGCGGGCGTCCGCGGACACGGTGAACCGACCCGTCTCACGGGCATCGTGCGTGATCGGTCATGTCCGCCCGACAGCGGTCGGGCGGGGCGGGATCAGGGAGCCTTGCGGACCTTGCCGCTCTTGAGACAGCGGGTACACACGTACACGCTGACCGGGGTGACGCCGCGCAGCACCCGGACCTTCTGGATGTTCGGGTTGAAACGCCGAGGCGTCGCCCGCATGGAGTGGCTGCGGTTGTTGCCGAACATCGGTTTCTTGTCGCAGACGCTGCAGACCCTCGCCACGTGTTCCGTCCTCGGTTGATGTCACGATGCGAGCCAGTCGGCCCGCCAGCACGACCACGCATTATGCCCATCGAACACACGGACGCGCAACCCGGCCCTGCAGAGGGCCTCTCACCACCCCCGTTCGCCGCTGCACGCGCCGCGGGCCGGACACCCGTGCGCATGCGCCGGCCGGTCGACTGGAGCGCACCGCTGGACGCGCTTACCGGCGTCGGGCCGGGGGTGGCGGGGCGTATGGCGCGCCTGGGTCTCGTCACGCTCGGGGACCTGGCCGTCCACATGCCGGTCCGGCACCTGACCTACGACGAGGTGGCGCGTCCCCTGGGTGAGATCCAATACGGGGAGGAGGCGACCGTCCACGTGACGGCGGGGCCCGTTCGGGTGCGTCCGACACGCCGGCGCGGCCTCAAGATCGTGGAGAGCGTGGTCCGGGACGGGACCGGCCTGGCCACCGCCGTGTGGTTCAACCAGGACTACCTCGTGCGCACGATCTCCGAGGGGACCCGGCTTCTGCTGCGCGGGAAGCTCGAGTCGGGGCGTCCGCCGCGGTTCATGGTGAAGACCTTCGAGATCGTGGACGGGGCGGATGGCGGGCTTCACACGACCGGACTCGTGTCGATCTATCCGGCCACCGACGGCCTGCCCAGCCGCCGCATCCGGGAGTTCATCGATCAGCTGCGCCCCCGGCTGACACGGGCGCCGGAGGTGCTGCCCGCCTGGATACGGCGCCGGCTGGAGCTCCCGCACGCCGGGGACGCCCTCGTGGCCGTCCACTTCCCGCGTTCGGTGAGGGAGGCACGATCCGCCCGCCGCCGCCTGGCGGTCGAGGAACTTGTCGTGATGCAAGTCGGGCTGGCGGCCATCCGGCGTCACGAGGCGTCCCGTCGTCCGGCGCCCTCACTCGCCGGAGGAGGCATGCTGCGGGCGGCGGTCCGGGACGGTCTCCCGTTCCTGCTGACGCCGGAACAGGAGCGCGTGACCGACGAGATCGCGCGGGATCTGCAGCGGACGCGGCCGATGCGGCGGCTCTTGCAGGGAGAGGTCGGGTCCGGCAAGACGGTCGTCGCCGCGCTGGCCATGTGCCAGGCCGCCGAGGCCGGACGCCAGTCCGCGCTCCTCGTGCCGACGGAGACCCTCGCCGAGCAGCATCTGCGCACCCTGGACCGGATGCTGGCGCCGACCGGCGTCTCTCCCGTGCTGATCACCGGGCGGGTTCCGAAGGCCGAGCGCATGCGACGCCGCCAGGCCCTCCAGAGCGGCGCCGCCATCGCCATCGGCACGCAGGCGCTCCTCACCGAGCACGCAGCATTCCTCCACCTCGGTCTCGTCGTCGTCGACGAGCAGCACCGCTTCGGCGTCGAGCAACGCCACGCCCTGTCCGACCGGGCGACGGACGACAGCGAGCACCTGGCGGCGCACATGCTGTTCATGACGGCGACACCCATTCCCCGGACCCTCGCGCTGACCGCCTACGGCGACCTCGAGGTCTCGACCATCCGGGGACGTCCGCCGGGACGGGCACCGGTCACCACGCGCTGGGTGCGCGAGGACGACCGGGACGCGGTCTACGCCGAGGTCCGCGCCCAGATCCGCGCGGGACGCCAGGTGTACGTCATCTGCCCGCTGGTAGAGGGGGGACAGGCTGCGGAGGCCCGCTCGGCGGAGGAGGAGGCCGAACGCCTGCGCACCGGTCCCTTCGCGGACGTCAGCGTCGGACTTGCGCACGGGGCCCAGCGACCGGACGAGAAGCGGCGGGCGATGGCGGCGTTCGTCGCCGGCGAGACGGACATACTCGTGGCCACGACGGTGGTGGAGGTCGGGATCGACGTACCGAACGCGACGCTGATGGTCATCGAGGACGCGGACCGGTTCGGGCTGGCGCAGCTCCATCAGCTGCGGGGCCGCGTCGGCCGAGGGGTCCTGCCCGGTGCCTGCTATGTCTTCGGGGAGCCGGCCTCGGAGGACGGGGTGCGCCGGCTGGAGGCGCTCACGCAGACCCAGGACGGCTTCCGGCTTGCCGAACTCGATCTCGACCTGCGCGGTGAGGGGGCCATGTCGGGAACCCGGCAGTCCGGGGCGACGGACCTGCGGTTCGCGCGTCTGTCCCGTGACCGGAAGGAGCTTGCACAGGCACGCCAGATCGCGCGGCGGCTCCTGAGGGACGATCCGCGACTGGAGCGGCCCGAGCACGTGCCGCTCCGTGATGCGGTTCAGGAGCGCTTCGCCACCCTCCCGCGGCTCCTGGACGCATGAGGATCGTCGCGGGCACACATCGGGGACGGCGCATCACCGCCCCTGCGGGACGCGGGACGCGCCCCACGTCGGATCGCGTGCGCGAGTCCATGTTCGCCCTCGTCGGAGCGGTCGACGGCCTGCGTGTCCTGGATCTCTTCGCCGGATCGGGGGCACTCGGGCTGGAGGCCCTCTCACGCGGTGCGGGCGAGGTGACGTTCGTCGATCGCGACCCCGACGCCGCCGCCGCGATCCGCCGGAACACCGGCATCCTGGACGACACCGAGCCGGTGCGGATCGTCCGCGACGACTGGCGACGGGCCGTCGAGCGCGAACGACGCCGCGGGGCCGTGTTCGGGTTGTGTCTCGTGGACCCGCCCTATAGTTTGCTGCCGCGCATCAGCCAGGATCTCCCGACCGTTCTCGCACCGATTCTCGATACGCGTGCAATCATCGTGGTGGAAGGGGCGAGGGAGCATGACGCGATCGCATTCCCCGAGACGTCGGTCGTCGATCGGACCGATCGTGAATACGGAGGGACCAGAGTCAGCGTGATCCGAATCGACCAGTCGAGATGAGCAGCCCGCGAATCGCCCTCTGCCCGGGCACGTACGACCCCATCACCCTGGGGCATCTGGACGTGATCGAGCGCGCCGCGGGCATCTTCGACCAGCTCGTCGTCGGTGTCGTGATCGGGTCCACGAAGAAGCAGCACATGTTCGACGCCGAGCGGCGGATCGCTCTGGCCACAGAGGCGACCGCCCATCTGGAGAACGTGGCGATCCAGGGCTTCAACATGCTGGTCATCGACTTCGCGCGCGCTTTCGGCGCCTGTGCGCTCGTCAAGGGGCTGCGCGCGATCTCGGACTTCGACTACGAGTTCCAGATGGCGCAGATCAACAAGCGCCTGGCACCGGAGATCGAAACCGTCTACTTCCCCGCGTCCGCCGAGTACAGTTTCATCAGTTCGAGCGGGGTCAAGGAAATCGCCGTCTGGGGCAGCCAGGTCGACGAGTGGGTTCCGCCAAACGTGGCAAATGCGTTCAGAGAACGCGAAACCGCCGCCGAGAAGGAGTGAAATTGGACGTCCTTGCGTTGATCGACAAGCTTGATGACCTGATTCACAACGCCCGGACCGTGCCGTTCTCGGACAAGGTCGCCATCGACCGTGAGGAGATCTACGAGCTGCTCGACCAGATGCGCTCGTCGGTCCCCGAGGAGATCAAGCAGTCACGGTGGATCGTGAAGGAGCGGCAGGAGATGCTGGCCGAGGCCAAGCGCGAGGCCGACCGCCTCGTCGCGGACGCCCGCGACAAGGCCGCGCATGAGGCCTCTCAGGAGGAGATCGTCAAGCGGGCAGACCGTGAGGCCGCCCAGATCCTGGAGGACGCCCGCGTCCGGGAGCGCGAGGTGCGCCTCGGTGCGGAGGACTACGCGGACGAGGTGCTGTCCACGCTGGAGCTCAACCTCGGCAAGTTCCTCGCGGCGGTCCAGCGCGGCCGGGAGCGGCTGCAGCGCGGTCCCAGCCCGTCGGACGCAACCGGCGAGGCGATCCCGCAGCCGATCCAGAGGATCGTCGATCACGAGGAGTGAGCCGGTGACGCGGCCGTCGGACGAGGCGGGCGCGCTCGATCTGGGCGCGCTCGAGATCTCTCCCGGAGAGGCCCGCCCCGTCGAGGTCGCGGTGCCCGTCCAGCCGGTCGGCATCGCGGGCAACGACTACCGGCTGTCGGTCGCCGGCGGGCACGTGTCGGTCGAGATCACCCACACCCACTCCGGGTGGCACCTGCGTGCGCGGGGTGCGGGGACCCTGGACGGCCCGTGCTGGCGCTGCCTGACCGACGCGTCGGTGCCCCTCACCGCCGACCTCACCGAGTTCGGTGCCTTCGACCGCCGCGGCGCCGACGGTTTCGACGACGATCTGGACTCCGAGTACCTCGACGGCGACATCCTGGATGCGGCGGGCATGGCGCGGGACGCCCCCCTCGACGCCCCCCCCGCCACGATTCTCTGCCGGGCCGACTGCCGGGGGCTGTGCCCCATGTGCGGTATCGACCTCAACACCGGGAGCTGCACGTGCACACCGGTCACCGGTGATCCGCGCTGGGAGGCGCTGCGCGGACTCGCGGATCGGATCGACGAGGGCTGAACCGGCGGTGAGGGTGGCGTCCGGCCGCGCGAATCGCTAGCATCCCGCGGTCGGATCACGAACGAAGGAACCACATCTGATGGCAGTGCCCAAGCGAAAGACCTCCCGGCAGCGGCGTGACACCCGTCGGGCGACGCATTCCATCAGCGCCGAGCGACTCGGCAAGTGCCCGCGGTGCTCGAGCCCTGTACGGCCGCATCACGCATGCGTCGTCTGCGGTCACTACCGCGGCCGTGCGGTCATCGACGTCGAGGCCTAGTTCCTCGCCCACGCAGAATCACGACCCCATATCCGATGACTCCGGAGGGGACGCACTGAGTGAGGGTGCGCTGCCCTCGTTGACCGAACCGTACGAGCTGAAGACGGTCGCCGTCGACGGGATGGGGGGCGATCACGCCCCGGCCGAGCCGGTGCGCGCCGCCGTCATGGGCGTGCGCAGCGGGATCCGCATCATCCTGGTGGGCGACAGCGGTGTCCTGCGCCACGAGCTCGAGGCCCAGGGCGTACACGAGATCCCCGCCGGGCTCGAGATCGTGCATGCGCCCGACGTCGTCCACTCGCACGAGGACGGCGCCAAGGCGGTGCGCGCGAAGCCGGAGTCGTCGCTCGTGGTGGCCACGCGCCTCGTGGCGCAGGGACGTGCCCAGGCGATCATCTCGCCGGGCAACACCGGTGCGACGCTCGCGGCGGCCACACTCCACCTCCGTCGTCTTCCGGGGGTCATCCGCCCCGGGATCGCCGCGGTCATGCCGAGCGCCCGCGGTCCTGTGGTGCTGTGCGACGCCGGCGCGAACGCCGAGAGCAAGCCGGAGTACCTGATCCAGTTCGCCCTGATGGCGCGCCTCCTCGCGCGGGACGTGATCCGGATCGACCACCCTCGCGTCGGTCTCCTGTCCATCGGAGAGGAGGAGGGGAAGGGCACCGAGCTGGTCCAGTCCGTCCATGAGGCGCTGCAGGGCACGGAGGGCTTCGTCGGCAACGTCGAGGGCCGTGACATCCCGAAGGGCGACGTCGATGTGGTCGTCACCGACGGATTCACCGGGAACGTCGCCCTCAAGCTCTACGAGGGGGTCGGGTCGGTCATCTTCCGCGAGGTCCGTGCCGCGCTGACCGACAGCATCCGAGGCCGCGTCGGCGGGGCCGTCGCACGTCCGGCCCTTCTCCGGCTCCGTGCCAAGTTCAGCCCGGACACCTACGGCGGCGCCTACCTCCTCGGCGTCCGCGGCCTCGTCGTCATCACCCACGGGAACGCGCCGGGCGAGGCCATCTTCAACGCCATCACGATGGCCGGTCGCGGGATCGACGAGGGGCTCGTCGCCCGTGTCGAGGCCGGCCTGCGCGAGGGCGTGCACGGGGGAATTCTCAGTCGGATCATCCCGCACCGCTTCAAGGAACGCTAAGAGCGGGCACATCCGACCCGATGTAGAGGTTTCGCAGCTGTCACCGGCCGGTCACGTCCGGCGACCTTGCTAGCGTGCCTCGCCAGTCACACGCAATGCCCATCGCTCTAGGGGAGTTCAGTGGATCGCGATCAAGCGTTCGAACAGGTCAAGGAAATCATCGTCGAGCAGCTCGGAGTCGGTGCCGACGACGTCAAGGTGGAGGCCTCGTTCCAGGAGGATCTCAATGCCGATTCGCTGGACCTGGTCGAGCTCATCATGAGCATGGAGGACAAGTTCGGCGTCAAGATCCCGGATGAGGACGCCGAGAAGATCCTCACCGTGGGCGACGCGGTCGACTACGTCGTCGCGAACGCCGGCTCGTAGTCGACGCCGATCTCGCCGCGGTTGTCCACCTCGCCCACCGGACTCGCCGACCTCGCATCGCGGCTCACCGACGAACGGCGCGCCGAGACACTCGCCCACCGATCGTGGGCGGGTTCACGGGCGGCGAGCTACGAGCGGCTCGAGTTCCTCGGTGACACGGTCCTGAGCCTGGTGATCACCCGTGATCTCCTCCGCCGGCATCCGTCGGCATCCGAGGGCGATCTCGCGTGGATGCGCCAGCAGATCGTGGGTCGCGAGCCCTGCGCACGCGTCGCCGACGATCTCGGCCTGCCACAGGCGTTCGTCCGCTCCGCTCCTCGACGGCTTCGCGTGACCGCCGAGGAGATGGCGCAGCAGACGAGTGTCCGTGCGGCGCTGATCGAGTCCCTCATCGGCGCGTGCTGGGAGGACCTCGGCGGCGACGTCACCGAGCCCGCCGTCCTCGCCGCGTTCGCCTCGGTGATCGACGAGGCGAAGCTGGGCAAGCGCGACTCCAAGACGGCCCTGCAGGAGGACGCGGCACGGGATCGCCTTGACGTGAGGTACGAACTCGTCGGGCGGGAGGGTCCGCCGCATGCGCGGACGTTCACGACCCGTGTGTTCGTCGGAGGGATGCCCGCCGGGGACGGGACGGGTGGCTCCAAACAGGCGTCCGAGCAGGCGGCGGCCTCGGCGGCCATCGCCCGGCGGTCCGAAAGGGGAGACGCGTGACCATGGCCGGGGATCGTGCACGGCCGTCACGCCGGACGGATCGGGGGATCCCGTGTTGAAGCGCATCTCCATCCGCGGTTTCAAGTCATTCGCCGATCCGGTCGGGCTGGATCTCGGACCCGGGGTGAACGTCATCGTCGGGCCCAACGGGTCGGGCAAGAGCAACCTCGCCGAGGCGATCGTGTGGGCGCTGGGGGAGCAGCGTGCCGGACGGCTCCGCGCCCCCGGGATGCAGGACGTCCTGTACCAGGGAACCCCGTCGCGCCCCGGTGCGGGCGTCGCCGAGGTCGCCCTCCAGTTCGATGCCTCCGACGCCGGTCCGGAGATCGAGGTGGGGCGGCAGCTGACACGTGCTGGTGACTCCGGCTACCGGATCGGCGCGACCTCCTGCCGGCTCCTGGACGTGCAGGAGGCGCTCGCGGTCCGTGGCCTGGGCGGGGAGGCGCTCGCCGTCATCCGTCAGGGGCAGGTGGAGGCGATCGCGACCAGCAAGCCGACGGCCCGCCGGGCCATGCTGGACGAGGCCGCGGGAGTCGGCGTCGCCAAACGGCGACGGCGGCGCGCCGAGCAGAAGCTGGCGCGGGTCGCCGACAAGCTCGACCGCGCCCGGGACCTCGCCGCCGAGCTGCATTCGCGTGCGAAGTCGCTGGAGCGTCAGGCCCGTGCGGCCGAGCGTGCCGCCGAGATCGAGGCGGAGATCGCCGAGCTGCGCGAGCATGAGCGCATCGGTCGTGCCGTGGCGGCTGCGGAGGGGAGACGTGCTGCGGCGGCGGATCTCGACGTGGCGCGACGGCGCCTGCGCGAGGCCGAGACGGAGCTGGCGGCTCGTCGTGAGGCCCGTGACGCCGTGGTGAGACGACGCGACGCCGCCGGCGAGGCGCTCGAGTCCGCGGATGCGTTCGCCGCCCGGCTGCGCGGTGCGGCGGAACGGGTCGCCGGACGGGCGGAGATGGCGTCCGAACGCGTCGCCGACCTGGAGTCCCGACAGGAACGCCTCGGCCGCGACAAGGCCGCTGCGGCGCGCCGTCTGGAGGAGCTCTCCGCGGCGGAGGGCGCCATCAGGGAGCAGATCGACCGGACCTCGGAGGACGTCCGGCGGGCGCAGGCGGCCCTCCATGAGCGGGAGAGCGCCGCGACCTCGCTCCGGGGTGCGGAGATCGAGGCCGCGGAGGCGGTCCGGCGACTCGGAGCGGACCTCGCCTCGGCGGAGGGCTCCGTCGCGGATGCGGCGCGTCGTCTTCAGCGGGCGGAGGAGGCCGTGCGTCGTGCGGAGGACGAGCTGGGCCGTCTGGAGGATCCGGAGGCCGGCGCGGTCGCGCGGGCGGAGCGCCGTGCGGACATCGCGCAGCGCCGTGCGGAACGTGACGCGGCACGGGTCCTTTCGGCGCAGGGGGAGTGGGAGACGGCGACACAGGCGCTCCGTGACGCCGAGCAGCGACTCCGTGACGCCGAGAGCCGGGCACGGCGCCTGGCACCGGACGACGAGTCGGGACGTATCCCGCGGCTGGGGGACGGCGTGGAGGCCGCCGACGGCATGGAACGGGCGGTCGCCGCGGCACTCGGTGTCTACGCCGAGGCCGTCGTCGCCCGGGATCTCGTCGACGCGACGCGCATGGTGCGCGACGGGGCCCCCGCCGCCGTCGCACCCGGTCCGGCCTCGGACGGTCCCCCGGTCGCGGGCGCCACGCCGGTGCGCGACCTGATCACGGCCTGCCCGAAGGAATCGGTCTCCGCGCTGGGGCGCATCCTTGCCGGCTGCTGGCTGGTCGACGACCCGGCGACCGTCCCGGACGGTGCGGACGGCGTCTTCGTCACCCGCGACGGGCTGGCATGCATCCCGCGCGTGGGCGCGGTCACCCTGCCGGAGGGGGCGTGGGCCGCGCGGGCACTGCACCGCCGGGCCCTCGCGGAGGCCGTGCGCATCCGCAGTGAGATCGAGCAGCTCGTCCTCGACGTCGCCGCGGCCGATGCCGTGAGGAGCGCCGCGCGAGGGCGTGCGGCGGCCACCGCGCGCAACGCGGAGCGGACCGGCCGCGATCTGGCGCGCTTCCAGAGCCGTGCGGCCCATGCGGCTGAGCGGCGTCAGGCCCTCGAGATCGACCGGACCGAGTCACTGCGCATCGCCGGCGACGCGCGACAGGCCGGGCAGGAGGCGGGAGCGCGGGTGACGGAGCTCGTGGGCGAGCTCGAGCTGGCCCACGCGGCTCTCGCCGACGCGCGGCGGCTCACGAGCGACAGCGACACCGAGCTCCAGGAGCTGCGGGCGGCGCTGCGCGATGCGCGTGCCGCGGCAAGCGCGGCGGATGCGCGGGCCGGCGAGACGCAGGCCCAAGCCGCCGCAGCCCGTGCTCTGCTCGGGCGCGGCGACATCCTGCCATCGCGGTTGCGGCTCGTGACACGCGCGGCGGAGGGGCTCTCCGTGCTGGTCGGGGTCCTGGAGTCGACCGGATCGGCGGCGACAGAGGCCCTGTCGCGTGCCCGGTCCGGCTTCCGTACCGTCGAGTCGGACGTCGCGGACGCCCATCGCGAGGTGGAACGGGCGGAGCACACGGCGGGTGAGGCACGTGGCGAGGTCCAGCGTGCCGAGGTGGAGGCACGCGTCGCCGATGAGCGCGCCGCGGAGGCCGGCCCGGTCCCGGACATGGTGCCGGATGCCCTGGACGACCCGGCGGTCATCGCCGAGCGGTGCTCGGAGCTGGAGCGCAAGCGCCTCAACATCGGCGCCGTGAACGAGCTCGCAGCGGCCGAACGCGACGAGCTCGCCGAACGGGAGACGGCGCTCGTCGAGCAGATCGACGATCTGCAGGCCAGTCACACCGGACTGTCGGAACACCTGGGCGAGCTGGACGCGGCCGTCGACGAGGGGTTCGAGGCCATCTTCACGGCGGTCTCCGAGCGTTTCAGCGAGGTTGTGGGGCTCCTCTTCCCGGGGGGGACCGGACGTCTGCGCCTGGTCGAGCCGGACGAGGAGGGAGGCGATCAGGGCGTCGAGGTCGAGGTGATCCCGGGCAACAAGCGCGCACGGGCGATGTCGCTCATGTCCGGCGGCGAGCGGTCCCTCATCGCGATGTCGTTCCTCCTGTCGCTCGCCATGGCGCGCCCCGCGCCGTTCTACCTGCTGGACGAGGTCGAGGCGGCGCTCGACGACGCCAATCTGCGGCGCTTCCTCGGCGTGCTGCGCAAGCTGGCCGGGGAGACGCAGTTCCTGGTCATCACGCATCAGCAGCCCACCGTCGAGATCGCCGATACCCTGTTCGGCGTCACGATGGGTGGCAACGGCGTGTCGCAGATCCTGTCCCGTCGTCTCTCGCAGACGGTGGAGGGCCCGGCCCGTCCGTACGTACGTCGGAAACTACGTCTGGTGGGTTCGTGAGCGATGAACTGAAGCCGTGGGCGGATCTCTTCGAGCTGCCCTACGACGAGCCGGTGGTGGACGAGGCCCCGGCGGAGAAGGGCGGGTTCTTCCGCCGCCTCCGGGCCAAGATGACGGGTCCCCGGCAGGCCATCTCACCGCAGCTCGCCGCGATCTACGCCCCCAAGCTCGTCGACGAGGACACCTGGGCGGAGCTGGAGGACGCGCTGATCCTCGCCGACTGCGGCATCGATGCCACCGAGGAGCTCGTGGACGCCATGCGCACCGCCACGCGCGAGGGGCGCGTCACCGGTGGACGTGAACTCGCCGGTGAGCTCTGGAGGGAGGTCGGGCGGCGGATGTCGCCGGAACCGCCCCGCATCCCGCTCTCGGGCGACCCCACGGTGATCCTCGTCGTGGGGGTGAACGGCACGGGGAAGACCACGACCATCGGCAAGCTCGCGCATCGGCTGGGGGGCCTCGGCCAGAAGGTCGGCATCGGCGCCGCCGACACGTTCCGTGCCGCGGCGATCGACCAGCTCCAGATCTGGGCGGAGCGCTCGGGTGCGCAGCTGATCCGTCAGGAGCCGGGTGCTGATCCCGGGGCCGTGACGTACGACGCCATCGCGGCGGGACGCTCACGGGGCGCGGACGTGGCGATCATCGACACCGCCGGCCGCCTGCAGACCCAGAGGAACCTGATGGACGAGCTGCGGAAGGTGGCATCGGTGGCCGGGAAACTCGATCCCGCGGCTCCTCATGAGACGCTCCTCGTGCTCGATTCGACGACCGGTCAGAACGGCATCAGTCAGGCGAAGCTCTTCAACGAGGCGGCGCCGCTCACGGGGGTGGTGCTCACCAAGCTCGACGGGATCGCGAAGGGCGGCATCGTCCTGTCCATCCGCGACCAGCTGGGACTGCCGGTCAAGCTCGTCGGGGTCGGTGAGGGCATCGACGACCTCCAGCCGTTCGACGCCGATTCGTTCGCGCGGGCGATCTTCGCCCCGGATTGATGAGGCGGACCACAGTCAGCGATCGCTCTCACAGCGATGTGTCGGCGCGACGTGCGCACGGCTGCGAGGGTACGCCTGAGGCGTGCGACGCGACTGACCTGAGCGACGGATTGCGCCTTCCCGGCCCAGTCACGGTAGAATCCTCGGTCGCACATGTTTGACGCCCTCTCCGACAAGCTCCAGAACGTCTTCAGCGGCCTCCGCGGCCGTGGCAAGCTGACCTCGCAGGACATCGATCGCGCAATGCGCGCCATCCGGATGTCACTGCTCGAGGCCGACGTCAGCCTGCCCGTGGTGAAGCAGCTGACGGACGCCATCAAGGCGCGGGCCACCGGCACCGAGGTGATGCAGTCCCTCACACCGGACCAACAGGTCGTCAAGATCGTCAACGAGGAACTGGCCGCCCTGATGGGCGGGACGGCGGCCCGGCTGCCGATGTCGTCCAAGCCGCCGACGATTATCCTCCTGGCGGGGCTCCAGGGCTCCGGAAAGACCACGTTCTGCGCCAAGCTCGCGCACGAGTTGCGCGGCCAGGGGCGTGCGCCCCTCATGGTCGCCTGCGACCTTCAGCGCCCGGCCGCGATGGACCAGCTGGAGGTCCTGGGCCGGCAGATCGACGGCCCCGTCCATGGGGAGGCCTCCCAGGCCCCCGTCGGGGTGCCCCCCGGGGGGGCCCGCGGGGCCCGCCGT